>JAEUTT010000313.1 GCA_016787165.1 Bacteroidia bacterium
GGCAATGGCTTGTGCTTCAAAACCTCCAATTATAATTGGCAATCTACGCTTTCCTTTGGCCTCACCCAAAACAAGTGCATAAGCACCTGTTTGTGTTTGGCTGTATGATAAACCTACGATTTCTAATTTTAACTTTTTCAAGGGATATGTTTTTTTAACAATTGAGTAGGCTTTTATTTTGCTGTACTCAAGTAAATATAAAAAAAATAGATGCTTTTAGTTATGGTTTGCTTTGAAATTTTTAACTGCAGCTACTAGCTTAGGTACAATTTCAAATGCATCACCAACAATTCCATAATCAGCTGATTTAAAGAAAGGAGCTTCTTTATCGGAGTTAATCACTACAATTGTTTTACTTCCATTTACTCCTGCTAAATGTTGGATTGCTCCAGAAATACCAATTGCAATATATAAATTCGGACGAATAGCTACACCTGTTTGGCCAACATGTTCGTGGTGCGGACGCCAGTGCATATCAGCAACAGGACGAGAACATGCTGTTGCAGCTCCTAATTCTTTAGCTAATTCTTCTATCATTCCCCAATTTTCTGGAGCTTTTAAACCACGACCCGCGGATACTACTAACTCAGCATCTGGTAAGTTTAATTCGGTAGTTACTTTTTTTACTTCTTTTACTTTTATTGGAGAATTAACGGCATCTAAATTTACAGCAAAATCGCTCACTTCTGCTGTTCCTTCTGTTAATTCAACAGGAAAGGAATTTGGCAATAATGAAATAATTTTTTTTGTTGAGTGAATTGAATAAACGGCTGTTGCTTTTCCTGAAAACACATTTTTTTTCACTGCAAATGCATCGCCTGAAATAGTTGGGTTTTCAACTGCTCCTGCAACAATACCTGCCTTTAATTTAGCCGCTAAACGAGGCGCCATTTCTTTTCCTGTGAAGTCGTGAGAAAAAATAATCACATTAGCTTCTTCTGCATTTGCAGCTTGCTCTATAGCCGCTGTTAAATACATGCCATCTAAGGTAGAAAGTTTATCATTTTTTAATTTTAATACTTTTTTTGCTCCTGCTTTTCCAAGCTCGCTAACATCTGCATCGCCAACAATAACTGCTGTTACAGATGTGTTTAGTTGTGTTGCAATTCGGCTTCCGTAATTTACGGCTTCTAATGAAGATTTTTTGATTTTGCCTTTTGCTATTTCCGTATATACTAAAACTGACATAGTGTTTTATTTTTTTAGTTTGTTTGTCATTTCGACCATTAGGGAGAAATCTATTTTATGTTATTTGCCTTCTTCTGGTTTCAGACTAATTATTTTTTAGATTGCTTTTGCTTCGTTATGTAATAATTCAATTAATTTTTCAGGGGTAGAAGCATCAATAAATTTACACTCTGTACGTCCTTTTGCTAATTCATAAGAAGTAATGGTCGTTAATTTATCAGTTGCAACTGCAGGTACTACTTGTAAAGGTTTTGTACGTGCACTCATAATTCCTTTCATGTTAGGAATACGTTGTTCTGCCATTCCTTTGTTTGCAGATAATACAAGTGGCAAAGCACATTCTACAACTTCGGTACCTCCATCAATATCGTGTTCAATAGTTGCAACGCCAGCCACAACATCCAATTTAGTTGCTAACGAAACAAAAGGTAAATTCATTAATTCTGCAATCATTGCACCTACCATTGAACCGTTATAGTTAATAGTTTCTTTACCTGCCATAATTAAGTCAAATCCTTTGTCCTTTGCATAAGCAGCAATTTGTTCTGCCACAGCAAAAGCATCATTAGGCTCAGCATCAATACGTACAGCATCATCAGCACCAATAGCTAATCCTTTACGAATAGTAGCTTCGCTATCAGCTCCTCCAACATGCAAAATAGTAACACTTCCACCTTGTGCTTCTTTTAATTCCAATGCACGTACTAATGCATACCATTCATCGTATGGATTAATAACAAATTGTACACCTGTAGCATTAAAAGTGCTATTATCTGCCGAAAAAGCAATTTTAGTGGTTGTATCTGGTACATTACTTATACAAACTAATATTTTCATCTCTTGTGTTTTTTTTATGTGATTTTTTTAACGAAGCGCAAATTTAACAATATCTGCCGTAAAAAAAAATGAAAATTAGTACATGTTTCCATCAATTTTTTCTTCCTTTTGCTATACTTGAGTTTGAGATGTATATATTTTGGTAATGAGATATAAAATGACTACTTTTGAAATCTCAATTTAAACATACTACCTTTTTTTAATAATGGAATACAATACAAGTTTACCAAGAATGATTATTCCTGAATATGGAAGAAACATTCAAAAAATGATTGACTTTGCAATTACTGTGGCAGATAAAGAAGAGCGAAATAAAGTGGCTAGAGCAATTATTGATGTGATGGGTCAGTTAAATCCTCATTTGCGTGATGTAACGGATTTTAAGCATAAGCTGTGGGATCATTTATTTATTATTTCTGAATTTAAATTGGATGTAGATTCCCCTTATCCTAAACCTACACCTGAAACGTTTCAAACTAAACCAGAATTGTTAAAATATCCAAGCAATGATATTCGCTATAAGCATTATGGCAAAACGGTTGAAAATATTATTGCCAAAGCAAAAGAATATCCAGAAGGAGAAGAACGAAATGAGTTGATTAATCAAATTGCTAACTTGATGAAACGCTCTTATCTAAATTGGAATAGAGATAGCGTGAATGATGAGGTAATAATAAATCAATTAACGGAGTTATCAAAAGGCGATATTAAAGCAGAGGCCTCAATTTTACGAAGTACTAATGCTTTTGTGCCAAGAAACACGAATACGCATACACATAGAGATAATAAAAAACGAAATAATAATAATGGTGGCAAAAATAATCAAGGCCATCGCCCACATAATAAAAACAATCAAAATTTTAAACGGAAACCGTTTTAAGGTTAAAATTTTTTTCACATTAAAAATGGTTGGTTATTTTTTAACCAACCATTTTATTTTTAATCGTATTATTTTTTTTCTATTTTTATTGTCCTGAAAAAATGGAGGAAGGGATAAAATCAAAAAAAAATTGAAAACCAAGAGAATAGTATTAGTGCTTTATTTTTTTATTGCAAGCTTTTGTCATCTTATGGCAGGTGGCACTGCTGATACTGTTCGTTTGGAGTCAAGTACATCTCCTAAAAAAGCAAGTCTTATTCAAAGCATGACCAAGGAACAGCTCAATTTGTTGGTTGAGTTTTTATTGGAACTAGATACCATTCCGCCTGATTTGCACAGCGAAATTCAAATGGCGTATGCAAGGTTTAATACCGAAAAAATGGATTCAAAGACC
>JAEUTT010000357.1 GCA_016787165.1 Bacteroidia bacterium
AAACATTTTTTTCGGCATTTAAAAAAGTAACGGTAAATGCATGTGAGTTAATAGGCAGAGGATTCTGTTTTTCCTTTAATACATGATTATGATGCAATGCCTCTTTGTTATAAAAGTTATAGGTAAATTTATTTTTTTCTAAAAATAAGGAGCCGCCATCTAAAAAAGCACGAAATAAAATATTGGGTTCCCACTGATTTTTATTTTCGGTAAATTTTATAAATGTTTGAGGCTCGGCTTGTTTAATGGTTTGAGCAAAAGCAGTTACTGATAAGTACAAAAAACTTATTAAAAAGAAGTATTTAACTGCGTATTTCATTCAACTAATATAATAATATCATTTGTATAACCAAAAATAGTGCTTTTTAACGAGATTATCAAAACCTGCTTACTGTTTTAGCCTATGTTGGTGTTATCACCAACATTTCGAATAATGAAATAAGTTGCGAGTGATAACAGCTACAATAGTAGTATAAAAAATCCCCCTAGCCCCCTTTGAAAAAAGAGGGAATTGATTCAGGATGTTATCGAGAGATTACTTCGTTCGTATTTCACTCGCAATAACACTACACAGCCATTCAAAAACAGATGCTCGACCATTTGATTATCAAAACACACTTACAGTTCCTATCTTTGCATAAAAATAAAACAACATGCTAACAGTATATTGTATTCCGGGAATGGGTGTAAATGAGCGATTATTTAAAAATTTACAATTGGAAAATTGCACGATTAAGCATGTAAAATGGATAAAACCATTAAAAAATGAAGCATTAAAAGAATATGCTTTACGATTAACTTCGCAAATAGACACTTCTACACCTTATGCACTGCTAGGCGTTTCCTTTGGCGGAATGTGTGCCACCGAAATAGCCAAAGAATTAAATCCTGTAAAAACATTTGTGATTTCCAGTTGTAAAATGAGTGCCGAACTTCCAAATAAAATAAAATTGTGGAAAAACATTCCTTTGTATAAATACCTTTCAGATAAAATTTACATTCAATCGGCATTACTGCTAAAAAAGCAATTTGGACTAACTACCAAGGAGCAACAAGAACGATTTTTGCAAATGCTTAAAACTGCTCCACAGCATTATTACAAAGGAGCCGTACACTGCATTATTAATTGGCAAAACAATCACTTTCCGGAAAGTGTGGTACACATACATGGCACCAAAGACGATATATTGCCTATCAAAAAAATAAATGCACACTATGCTATTGCAGAAGGAAGCCATTTTATGATTATTAATAAAGCTGATGAAATAAATAAGATTATTAACAATGAGCTAAGAAATTATATCTAAGCACTTGAAAAATATTATTTTGATTGCTTTTTTGTCATTTCGACCATCGGGAGAAATCTTTTTTGCTGTAATTCCATAGAGATTTCTCCCTCCGGTCGAAATGACACCCTCCAAAACAGTTCAATTATTTCTCAAAAAGATTACCTTTGCACTTGAAATGAAATTATATATCAGTTTAATAATTATCCTTTTTTCGAATATAATTTTTGCTCAAACAAAAAAATCGTTTGCAGCAATGTCATCCTATTATCAAACACATTCATTAAACATTGATTCGGCTGAAACACCTTATTTATATTACCAAGTGTACGATTGGGTAGGAACACGTTATAAATATGCCGGAAAAACAAAAAAAGGAATTGATTGCTCCGGTTTTGCAGGAACCATGTACAAACAAGTGTTTTGTATTGATTTAAATGGTGGCTCCAAAGATATTTACAAACAAATTAAGCCTATTGAATCAATGGAATTAAAAGAAGGTGATTTGCTATTTTTTAAAATTAAAAAAGGACAAATATCTCATGTAGGCGTTTACCTTGGGAATAATAAATTTGCACATGCATCGGTTCATTCAGGTGTAATTATTAGCGACTTAAACGAACCCTACTATAAAAAACATTTTTTTACAGCAGGCAGATTAAATAGTTAAAACAACATGGGAAAAACAGTAATACTAACAGGCAAACAAATTGAACAAAAAATCAATCGCATTGCTTATGAAATATACGAAAACAACTATAACGAAAAAGATGTTATTATAGCCGGAATAGTTGGCAATGGTTATTTGTTAGCCGAAAAAATAAATACTGTTATCAAAAAAATATCTCCATTAAAAACTACTTTAATTGAAATTAAAATCGACAAAGAAAATCCGATGTCGAAAGAAATTAAAATTGCTTTAAGCGAAAAAGAATTAAAAAATAAAGTAATTATTTTGGTAGATGATGTTTTAAACTCGGGTAAAACACTCATTTTTGGAGCCAAACCTTTTTTATCTACTCCTATCAAACGATTAACTACCGCTATATTGGTTGACAGAGGCCATAACCGTTATCCTATAAAAGCTGATGTGGTAGGTTTATCATTATCCACCACCTTGCAAGAACACATTACTGTGGAACTAAAAAAAGGAAAAGAAGCTGCCTATTTAAGCTAAAGTTTTTAGCTTTCAACTTTTTCAAGCGAGGAGCCCGCCTTGTTGAAACAGACGTAAATTGTTAACCGAAAATGATTTTATAAGCAATAGCATACAACATAATATAAATCAAACAATAAAAAAAACAATAGTTTAAAAAAATGGCTTCTGAAATTAATAAAATAAAAATAATTTTTATTTCATCACTCTTAATCGCTTTAGCACAAAAATGTTATTCCCAAAGCAACGATTCTATCAATACAAAAAAAGAAGATGCTTATACTATTACTGAAGTAATGCCCGAGTACATTGGTGGTTTTGATGCCATGGGAAAATTTTTACGAGAAAATATTAAATATCCAAAGAAGGCTCGTAAAAAAGATAAACAAGGAATAGTATACATCACTTTTGTGGTAGAAAAAGACGGACATATTTCAGAAGCAAGAGTATTAAAAGGTGTTGCTGATGCACCCGAATTAGATAAAGAAGCCTTACGTGTGGTTAATTTAATGCCTAAATGGAAACCCGGCACACAATCAGGGAAAAAGGTGAGAGTACAATACAACCTCCCTATAAAATTTACATTAAAAGATAAAAAAGAAAATAATAAAAGTAACACTAAAACTACTGAAGTACGTACAAAATTATCTTAGAATATTTTTACGAATTAGAATTTTATTCAATATCAATGCTGAATTCTGATAAATTTCGTGCCTTAAAAAACCAAAATCTGAATTAATATAATAAATACTCTTTCTATTCTGTTCAGAAGCATCATTGTCAATTGTAGCTTTCAAAACATTATAATAATACTGGTCATACACATACATTGAATCTAATCGATTTATAATAAAATTTGTATATGAATTTGCGCTAGAGTACTCGTTATATATTTTTGTTCCGGTATTAAAGCCATTTACATTTTTGAAAAGTCCACCGGCAACAACTGCATAATCTTTAGTGTTGTTTGTCGTGAATGAAACTGTTTGGAACGAATGATGCTCATACTTATTCTTGCAGACATTCTCTTCCATAAAGCCTTGGCTATAATTGCTAATATACACACTATCATATTGTAATGATACCGAATCTACATAAACCCAATATGAGCCTGTGATGTATTTACATTTAATTAAGTCTTGAGATGTTATGTAAGAAATAAGATTAGACGATCCGCAATTAATTTTCTGAGGTGAGTTTTCTTTCTTGCAAGAGTTAAATACAAATAACAAGATAGAAAGTATGTAAAGAGTCTTCTTCATTTGTATATTTTGCATTTCAAAACTTAAAATTAATTATCCCCGTAAACAAAACTAAAACAATGATTTTCTTAAATCTTTGTGCTTCTTAATACCATCATAAATTTATAAATTTTTTGATTGCAGAACTAGTTTAGTTTTTAGCATACTGCTCAGGCGAGGACGCCTTATTAAAACAGACGTAGCCAGAGGCTACACCTAACGTTTGAAGGATTTATGCAGTAGTGCATCTTTCGTGTCGTGTCTGTTATTATTTATTTGTCTATGTCTAACAAAATGTAAACTGCTTTGGAACCTAAAGAATGAAAAGTAATAAACTTGTCTTTAGCAATACGAACTTGAATTTTAAATTTTCCTATACTATCTGTTACTCCAATTTCTTTTGTTTTGCAGATGTCAGCCTTTAAACGTCCATATTGTATTTTAGCGTCTGACACCTCTTTTTGAAAGGAGTCATCATAAATCAATTGTCCTGTCAATTCGTATTCGTTAGTTCTTTTGGATAAAAGTTTCGCGTCCAAAAATATAACTTTAAAGTTACTCGCACAGTCAATTCCCCACTTTTCAATTTTCCCTTCGTTGCAATCCATATGTTGTCTTGCCAATGAGTTTAACTTGTCAACTATTGGGTTGAAAAAAAATAAACTGTAAATAAATATTATTAAAGTCTTCATTCTATATTGTCAAGTGCGGTTCGTCACGTGCGGTTCTCTGCATGACCGCATAACGTTTTGGCGCTTGGCGAAGAAGCGGATTTCGAAGCACTAAACTGTC
>JAEUTT010000373.1 GCA_016787165.1 Bacteroidia bacterium
GACTGGGTTACCAGTGGGTTTATCTAATACTTGTTGATAGGCGACAAATGAAATTTCTTTGGGAATCAATTCCAATTGCGATGGGCGTGTGGTTTTGGAGCTAAACGATAGCGTGACGATGTACATGATGGGGAACATCACAGATGCGAGAATAGCAAGACAAATCACTTGTAAAAGGATTTGTCGCCATAATGGCAGGCTCCGTCCACTGGTTTGCCCAGAGGTGTTCATATTTAAGAAGCGAATGATAGGATTTTTATTTTTTTCTGAGGTCATGGTTATGAGAATAATTGCTTAAGCTGATTTCAACAGGAAATTCTGAGCCATCTTTTCGGGCGCCAAATAAGCTCATCCCTTTTCCCATAGAGCGAGGATGAGGGTTTTTATTGTATGAATCGCGGTGGTTTGTATGATTTCCTCTGTATTTTTGAGGAACAAGTGTTTCTATCTTTTTTCCAATTAGTTCACCACTATTATAGCCAAATAGCTTTTCGGCACTAGGATTAATTTTGGTTATTTCTCCTTTGCTATTGGTAATTAGTATGCCTTCTGTTGCATATTCAAAAAGCGCATGCAAGCCTTCTTTACTGTCCATTTTTACAGCTTTACTTGTTTTTATTTTTTCTTGAGGCACTAATTTAGGCATACTTTTATAATAAGAGAAGAAATTCTTGCTAAAATAGAAATGTGGTAAAGTATAAAAAATGACTTTTATCAGGATTTTTGGTTGAAGTCAATAAACGAAACAATTTATAGCTTCAAATACACACTCAAATGTGTATTGTGTGGAATAAAATTAAACAATTTGGATTGTTATTCATTTTTTTTGAAATATGATTTTGAAAAACTAAAGTTTAATCCAAAATTAAGGATAAAAGGCTGATCGGTATATTTTAATGTGTTTTCAATTTGAAGTGAAATGATTTTACATCAATTTATAGTGTGATAATAATCATGTACTGAAAAAAACGTGATTTTTTTAAATTAAACAACTGTAATCTCAGTGGTTTTATATTTTCTGATTTTAATCATGTTTTTTTCTGACTACCATCATAATTGCTCTCGCTTGTCGCCAGTAATTTTGGTGCGTAAAAAAATCAAAATGAGCGTATTGGTAGTATTGATTATAGCAAGTATTATAGTGGCCTTAGGCTTTTTAATTGCTTTTATTTGGAGCGTAAAAAATGGTCAGTACGATGATGATTATACACCTTCGGTGCGAATGTTATTTGATAGCACAGTTACTCCTTCAGCAAAAGAATCAACAACTAAATTATCACAAACAGAACAATTAACTAAAAACAATTAAATTTTATGGAAGTAGAAAAGTTTTCATACGACAATAAAATTGTAAAGCAGTTTGCTTACGCAACAATTTTATGGGGATTTGTAGGTATGCTCGTAGGGTTATGGGTTGCACTACAATTTATTTATCCAACACTTAATGTAATGTCGTACACCACATTTGGTCGTTTACGACCATTACATACCAATGCAGTAATTTTTGCATTTGTAGGGAATGGTATTTTTATGGGTGTTTATTATTCATTGCAACGCTTGTGTAAAGCACGCATGTTTAGCGATACGTTGAGTAAAATTCACTTTTGGGGTTGGCAATTAATTATTGTTGCTGCCGCAATTACAATTCCTTTTGGGATAACCACAGGAAAAGAATATGCCGAATTAGAATGGCCAATAGATATTGCTATCACCTTAATTTGGGTCGTGTTTGGTTGGAATATGTTTGGAACAATCATTAAACGTAGAGAGCGTCACTTATATGTTGGTATCTGGTTTTATATTGCAACATTTGTAACAGTTGCTGTATTACATATTGTAAATTCTATTGAAATTCCTGTTTCATTTTTAAAAAGTTATTCGTGGTATGCTGGTGTTCAAGATGCATTGGTACAATGGTGGTACGGACATAATGCGGTTGCGTTTTTCTTAACCACACCTTACTTAGGTTTAATGTATTACTTTATTCCTAAAGCAGCTGAACGTCCTGTGTATTCTTATCGTTTGTCCATCATTCACTTTTGGGCATTAATTTTCTTATACATCTGGGCTGGTCCTCACCATTTATTATACACAGCATTGCCAGACTGGGCACAATCATTAGGTGTTGTTTTTTCAGTAATGTTAATAGCTCCATCGTGGGGAGGTATGATTAATGGACTGTTAACATTGCGTGGTGCTTGGGATAAAGTACGCGAAAGTGTAGTGTTAAAATTTATGGTGGTTGCGGTAACTGCTTATGGTATGGCAACTTTTGAAGGTCCCATGCTATCATTGAAAAAAGTAAACTCTATTGCTCACTTTACCGATTGGATTATTGCACATGTTCACGTGGGTGCATTAGGCTGGAATGGATTCTTAACATTTGGTATTTTATATTGGTTGATTCCAAAAATTTTCCGCACTAATTTGTGGTCAACAAAATTAGCTAACTGGCATTTTTGGTTAGGTTCATTAGGTATTTTATTTTATGCAATACCAATGTATTGGGCTGGATTTACACAATATTTAATGTGGCAAGAATTTACTCCTGAAGGCTTTTTGAAATACAAAAACTTTTTAGAAACTGTTACTCAATTACGTCCAATGTACATGATGCGTTCTTTAGGTGGAACAATGTATTTAGTTGGATTTGTAATGATGGCGTATAACATTATTAAAACAGTTAAAGCAGGCTCATTGCTTGCAAATGAAGAAGCAGAAGCTCCTGCATTGGATAAAGGCACTGATGGTTCGCACAAAGGAGAGCATTGGCATCGTTGGATTGAGCGTAAACCAATTCAAATGTTAATTATCAGTTTAGTAGTAATTTTAATTGGGGGAATAGTGGAGATGGTTCCTACATTTCTTGTGAAATCAAATATTCCAACTATTTCAAGTGTAAAACCATATACTCCGCTTGAACTACAAGGTCGTGATATTTATGTGAGGGAAGGTTGTTATACTTGTCACTCTCAAATGATTCGTCCTTTACGTTTTGAGACTGAACGTTATGGCGAATATTCAAAAGCAGGTGAATTTGTTTACGATCATCCATTTCAATGGGGTTCAAAACGTACTGGTCCTGATTTAGCTCGTATTGGCGGAAAATACCCTGACTCATGGCATTACAATCATATGTTAGATCCAACTACTATTTCACCGGGTTCAATTATGCCAGTTTACACTTGGTTAATTGATGATGCATTGGATACTTCTAATACAGCAGCAAAAATTAGAGCAATGCAAACATTAGGCGTTCCTTATCCTGAAGGATATGATAAAATAGCAAACAAAGAATTAATAGAGCAAGCAAATGCAATTACGGAGAGCTTGAAAAAAGATGGTATAGAAACATTAAATGATAGAGAAATTATTGCATTGATTGCTTATTTACAAAGAATTGGAAAAGATATTAAAGCAACAGAAACAGTATTAACCAAATAAACAAACAAAGATGAAATTTATAAACTATTTAGAATCAATTGCTGGAGTATCCATATTCCCAATGATTTCGCTCGCAATATTCTTTTTATTCTTTATTGGTTTGTTGGTTTATGTTTTTAAAGTAAACAAGCAACACATTATTGAAATGAAAAATATTCCATTCGATAATAAAAATGACAACAACACTTTTTAATCTATTTTGCTATGAAAAGAATATTGAATAAAATTTCAAATAATAAAGCAGGAAGTAGTAAAGTTTATTTTACTCTTTTATCCTTGCTTTTCGGATATGGTGCTTTTGCTCAAAATGTATCAACAGCTGTTGCTGATTCAGGAACGGTATATTCTAATCCTTTATTTATAGGTTTATTGAGCATTATTGTTTTATTGTTGATTATTATTTCTGTGTTGGGTGGTGTGCTAAAAAATGTAGCATACTATT
>JAEUTT010000403.1 GCA_016787165.1 Bacteroidia bacterium
AATGATTTATGGACTTCAGGGCCGTTTGATCCAGTTAACAAAAAAACAGAGTTACATCCCCAAGGAGCTATTATTTCTCGTGGAGCGTGTGATGATAAAGGAAAAAAGTACAAGAATTTAAAACCATTTGAGTTAATGATGCAAACAGGAACCCTTGCTTGTAATGTTAAGTTTATGATTGAAGGTGAAGAAGAAGTAGGATCAACAAACCTTGCCATTTTTGTAAAACAAAACAAAGAGCGCTTAAAAGCAGATGTTATTTTAATTTCTGATACAGGAATCATTGCAAATGATATCCCTTCAATTACTGTTGGCTTAAGAGGATTAAGCTATGTGGAAGTAGAAGTAACAGGGCCTAACCGTGATTTACATTCAGGTTTGTATGGTGGTGCAGTAGCAAATCCAATTAATGTTTTATGTGAGATGATTGCTAAAATGAAGGATGATAAAAACCATATCACCATTCCCGGTTTTTATGATGATGTGGAAGTGCTAAGTGCCGAAGAGCGTGCTGAAATGGCAAAAGCTCCATTTAGTTTAGATGCCTATAAAAAATCATTAGACCTTTCTGATATTCATGGTGAAGATGGCTTTACAACCAATGAGCGTAACTCTATTCGTCCAACACTTGATGTAAATGGTATTTGGGGCGGTTATACAGGCGAAGGAGCAAAAACGGTTATTGCATCTAAAGCATACGCTAAAATATCAATGCGATTAGTTCCACACCAAAATTCAGATAAGATTACCGAATTATTTAAAAACTATTTTGAAAGCATAGCTCCAAAATCAGTGAAAGTAAAAGTTACACCACATCATGGTGGAGAACCTGTGGTTACACCAAGTACATCGGGTGCATATAAAGCTGCAAGTATGGCAATGGAAACTACCTACGGTAAAAAACCTGTTCCAGTTCGTAGTGGCGGAAGTATTCCTATTGTAGCCATGTTTAAATCAGAATTAGGTTTAGACTCTGTATTGATGGGATTTGGTTTAGATTCGGATGCTATACATTCACCAAATGAACATTATGGTGTGTTTAATTATTTAAAAGGGATTGAGACAATTCCTTATTTTTATAAATACTTTGCCGAGTTTAAAAAATAGGAACAAAAAAAATATAAAAAGAACGCAGAGGTAATTTTCTTTGCGTTCTTTCGTTTTAATTAAAATTTAAATAGATATGAAAAATATAGCCGTGTTGTTCTTTTGTTTGTTTTCAATTGTTTTTAGCTCTTGTGGCGATTTTCAAGATGTTACTTTTGAAGGAATTGAAAATGTAAAAATAAACAAGCTTTCGCAACAAGGTATAGATGTAGATGTAACTGCTAAAATTAAAAATCCAAATAAAGTTGCTTTTACTATTTATAAATCTGATTTAGATGCAACATTTAGCAACATGAATGTAGGCAAAGCAAAACTAACCAATAATGTTAAAATTAAAGGAAATTCAACTCAGGCATATACATTTAACATCAAGTCTGATTTTTCAAAATTAAGTATGGCAGAACTTCCAAATTTGCTCTCTATTGCCACTAGTAGAAGCATTAAAGTAGGTTTAAAAGGTAATTTAAAAGTTGGAAAATTATTAGTTAAAAAAAACTATCCTGTTGATATGGTAAAAAGTGTTCCGCTTAATTTAGGAAACTAATTTTTCATATATTTCATAGCAACATATTTTTCAGGCACAATGAGTTCCGCAGTGCAGTAATCTATTTTTTCTTGAATTGATTTAGGATAGTAAAGTGTTTCTTGAAATTTGAATGGAGCAAAAAAATCAGGGATGATACACACCAAATAAAGCTCTTCTTTTGATCGTTTGAGTAATTCTTTTACAATGGCTTTTCCAATTCCTTTTCTTCGTTCAGTAGTTATAACTCCCAGTGAGCATAGTTCTGTGCAATCGCCCCTCTCTCGTAAACGACCAAATCCAACGAGTTCATTATTGCGATAGGCTGCAACAAATTGATCTTGTTTTAATTCACGATTATCCAATTCAAATTCGCGTATGTAGTTGCGAATTTGTTCGAATTCTATTTTATTCGGTGTTTTCAATTCAAGATTCATTTAACAATAAAAATAAAAAAGCAGTTGAAAATAGTTCAACTG
The DNA here is from genome assembly GCA_016787165.1 of Bacteroidia bacterium. Lineage (GTDB taxonomy): Bacteria > Bacteroidota > Bacteroidia > 2-12-FULL-35-15 > 2-12-FULL-35-15 > 2-12-FULL-35-15. The sequence goes on from JAEUTT010000403.1 coordinate 2,110, forward strand.
CTTTTTTGTAAATCAAATTTGATTAGTGATGATGATCATTCGGTCCATGGGCATGCCCATGTGCAATTTCATCAGCAGTAGCATCACGTACTTCCAATACTTCACCTTTAAAATGTAAATCTTGACCAGCTAAAGGATGATTAAAATCCATTTTTACATATTCAGCAGTAATTTCTTGAACTTTACCATATAAACGGTTTCCTTCATTATCTACCATTGGTAATGTAACACCAATTTTAACATTTTCTTCATCCAATTTTCCATCTTCACCTAAAAAAGCATCAATAGGAATCATCACCACATGTTGTTCATCACGAACGCCATAACCATTAGCTGCAGTAATAAAAAAGTCAAACGTGTCGCCTACTTTTTTTCCAGATAGATTACTTTCAAAATCAGGTAATAAACCACCAGCACCAAAAAGGAATAGGAAAGGATTTTCTTTGCTTGTTTGTTCAACATGTTCTTCGGTTCCTTTTATTGTTAAGTGATAGTTAACAGAAACCACTTTGTTTAATTCAATTGTCATTTGTATAAATTTTAATTTTTAAAATATTTCGCGCAAAAGTAAGTTAATCAATTAATTAAACCGAATAAATACTGCTTTATTTTTCATGAAAAATCCTGAAAAAATATTTTACATTTGGTTCTCTGAATTTTAAATGCCTATGAATTTTCCAAGTCTTATAAACAGCAAATTGCCCAATGTAGGAACCACTATTTTTACAGTGATGAGTAAACTGGCTGCCGATAATAATGCAATCAATTTATCGCAAGGATTCCCCGATTTTTCATGCAATCCAGATTTGGTAGAGCTTGTGAGTAAATATATGAAAGCAGGGAATAATCAATATGCACCAATGGCAGGTTTGATTCAGTTACGTGAAATGTTAGCACAAAAAACGGAAGAGTTGTATGGTGCCAAATACAATCCGGATACCGAAATAACAATTACTGCAGGTGCTACACAAGCTATTTATACCGCAATTACAGCTATTATTCGTGAAGGAGATGAAGTGATTGTGTTTGAACCTGCCTATGATTGTTATCAGCCAGCAATAGAATTAAATGGAGGCAAAACAATTTATTTGCAATTAAAAGCACCAAACTATTCCATTGATTGGGAAGAAGTGAAAAAAGTAATGAATCATCGAACAAAGATGATTATTGTAAATACGCCCCACAATCCAACAGGTAGCATTTTGTCGGCAGCAGATATGCTAATGTTACAAAAGCTTACAAAAGATACTGATATTGTAATCATTAGTGATGAGGTGTATGAACATATTATTTTTGATAATCAAGTACATCAAAGTGTTGCTCGTTATCCTCATTTAGCGGAACGTAGCTTTATTGTTTCATCATTCGGAAAAACATATCATGCTACAGGTTGGAAAATAGGGTATTGTGTAGCACCTCAAAATTTGATGAATGAATTTAGAAAGGTGCATCAATTTTTGATTTTTTCAACCAATACACCCATACAGTATGCATTAGCAGAGTTTTTACAACAAAAAAATCAATACATAGAGTTGGGTGTTTTTTATCAAAAGAAACGTGATTATTTTATTTCACTTATAAAAAACTCACGATTTAGTTTTACTCCGGCAGATGGAACTTATTTTCAATTACTAAACTATTCACAGTTGAGTAAAGAAAAGGATACCGAGTATGCAATCCGATTAACAAAAGAATTTAAAATAGCATCGGTACCTATTTCTGTTTTTTATCACGAAGGAGAAGATAATAACGTGTTGCGTTTTTGTTTTGCTAAAAAAGAAGAGACATTAGAAAAGGCGGCTGAAATTATTAATAAGATTTAATTTACTTACAAAATTAAATAGCTTTTGAACCTATTAAAGTGGCTTGTTCGTTCGAGCTTTTTATTCGGCAGACAGTCGGATTGAGGACAGATAAAAAAATTAAAAAATAAAAATGAACGATTTAAAAGTAACCATATTACAAACCGAATTACATTGGGAGAACATTGATAAAAATTTAGAAATGTTATCATTAAAAATTAATTCGATTGTTGAGTCAACCGATATAATTGTTTTGCCCGAAATGTTTACCACAGGATTTACCATGCAACCTGAAAAGTTTTCAGAATCAATGAATGGAAAGGCATTTAACTGGATGAAAGAGCAAGCACAAAAAAAGAATTGTGTGATAACGGGCAGTTTTTCTTGTGAAGAAAACGAAAAATATTATAATCGTTTAGTATGGATGAAAGCAGATGGAACATTTTCAACGTACGATAAACGCCATTTATTTTCAATGGCAAATGAACATGAACATT
>JAEUTT010000427.1 GCA_016787165.1 Bacteroidia bacterium
GAAATTTAGTAGGATTACTTTCTTGCATCATTTCATATACAGTATCAAATACATCATCCGCACTTGGTTTGCTGTAATAGTCGCCATCAGAGCCGTAAGCCGGACGGTGATCTTTTGCTGCTAATGTTCTAGGTTCCGTATCTAAATAATTATATCCACCTTGTTCTTCTAATACTTTTTGTAAAATGTAGGCACTAGCTCCACCTGGAACATCTTCATCTAAAATTAATAAGCGATTTGTTTTCATCAATGATTCTACAATTGAATGATTTAAATCGAATGGTAATAAAGTTTGAACATCTATCACTTCTACCGAAATATCAGCTTCAGCTAATTGTTTAACAGCTTCCATCGCAATTCGACAGCAAGAACCATACGTTACTAATGTAATATCTGTTCCTTCGTTAATAGTTTCAACAACGCCTAATGGCAATTTATATTCACCAATATTGGATGGCAATTGTTCTTTTAAACGATAACCGTTCAATGGTTCAATCACCAATGCTGGTTCATCGGCACATAAAAGTGTGTTGTAGAATCCTGCTGCTTGTGTCATGTTACGTGGAACACATACATGAATACCACGTAATGAATTAATAATCATTCCCATTGGCGATCCACTGTGCCAGATGCCTTCTAGGCGGTGACCACGTGTACGAATAATAACAGGTGCTTTTTGTCCTCCTTTGGTTCTATATTGAACCGTTGCTAAATCATCACTCATGATTTGCAATGCATATAATAAGTAATCTAGGTATTGAATTTCTGCAATTGGTCGTAATCCACGCATCGATAATCCAATCGCTTGTCCCATGATGGTTGCTTCACGAATTCCAGTATCGAATACTCTGATTTCTCCATACTTTGCTTGTAATCCTTCTAACCCTTGATTTACACCGCCAATTCGCCCACTATCTTCTCCAAAAATTAATACTTCAGGATATTTGTTTAAGATATAGTCAAAATTTTCGCGTAATAATTCTCTACCATCTACATGTTTTGCTTCACCCGAAAATTCAGTTTTAACAGGCTTTATATTCAATGCTTTTTGATTTGATTCGCTATGTAAATAAGAACTGTAACGGTCAAAATTGGCAAGGTTTGATTCATTTAACCAATCCGATAGTTTTGTTTTAGCAGCAATATTTTCGGTTCTTGTTAAGCGTAAAATGCGTTTTGCTGCAGATGCAGTGTCTTTACGAATTGGTTCTAATACAGAATTTAAATCTGCTTTTATTTTTGAAATGAATGCTGCATTTTGACTTTGTGAAGCAATTTCATCAATGATTACATTTACTTCTTTTATTTCTTGTTTGATAGGATTTTGGTAAGCAGTCCAAGCAGCGGCTTTTGCTTCACGAACTGCTTTTTTTGCATTTTCTTCAATTTCATTAAGTTGTTCTTCGTTTGCTAATTTGTTTAACAAAATCCATTCGCGCATTTTTTTGATACCATCAAAATCGCTTTCCCATTGAAGGCGTTCTTTTGATTTGTAACGTTCGTGTGAGCCAGATGTGCTGTGTCCTTGTGGCTGGGTTACTTCTTCTACGTGAATTAAAACAGGTACATGTTCTTCTCTACAAACTTTAGCTGCTTTTTCATAAGTTTCGCATAAATGGGCATAATCCCAACCTTTTGTTTTGAAAATTTCATAGCCATTTCCTCCATTTTCGCGTTGGAAACCTTTTAATATTTCAGAGATGCTTTCTTTTGTTGTTTGGTATTTTTTAGGAACAGAAATTCCATGTCCGTCATCCCACACAGAAACAAGCATTGGTATTTGCATTACACCAGCAGCATTAATTGTTTCCCAAAATAATCCTTCTGATGTACTTGCATCGCCAATTGTTCCGAAGGCAATTTCATTTCCTTTGTTTGAAAAGTGTTTGAATTTTTCTTTTTGTAAATCAGGATTTAGTTTATAATGTTTGGATGCCATTGCTAATCCAAGTAAGCGTGGCATTTGTCCTCCGGTAGGCGAAATATCGGCAGAAGAGTTTTTAATTTTGGTTAAATCTTTCCAGCTTCCATCAGGATTTAAACTTCTTGTTCCAAAGTGTCCACCCATTTGACGACCGGCACTCATTGGTTCTGCATCTACATCAGTATGTCCGTACAATCCGGCAAACCATTCTTGTAAGGTTAAATTTTCACTTGCAAACATAAATGTTTGATCTCGGTAGTAACCCGAACGAAAATCCCCTTCTCTAAAAACTTTAGCCATTGCTAATTGAGCAATTTCTTTTCCATCACCAAAAATTCCGAATTTGGCTTTACCTGTTAAAACTTCTCTTCTTCCCATTAAGCTTGCTTCACGGCTTTCGTTAGCAATTTTATAGTCGTTTAAAACGATTTTTATGAATTCGGTCACTTTTGTGTTTCCGCTTGCAAGTGTTGACATAATCTGTAATAATTAAAAATTCAAGTGTTACAAATATAAGTATTTGTGCTTGTAAATTAGCCTGTTTGAATAAATTGTGGAAAAAAGTTTTAGAACCCTTACTGCTTGATTATCAGTTTTATTGATTTAATTTATTGTAGAGTCGAATAGCGTTTTCATAATGTTTTTTGCTTTTTATTTTAAAAGCAGCAGAGTTAATTGGTAATGAAATTGAGGTCAAAGCAAGCGTTAAGCATAGCACTTTGTTTTCGTTTGATACCATTTTATTAGAAATATAAATGGAAGGAAATAAAAATCCAGGTTTAATAAACAATGCTTTTGATAGGTAGTAGCCTACTGAAAAAAGTCCTAGGGGAATTCCTATGAAGCCGGTGTATTGTGCTATTCTGTAATTATGAGCTAAATGTACTTCATGGTGTATTTCTTTATCTTCGGTTTTATTCATTAAAAAATAATGTACATCCGATTCGCTTATTTTTTTCTTGTTTAAATAGTATTGTTTGTGGTGAATTTGAAGTCCGTCTTTTAATGGGCTTAAATAAATTTGATTGGTGTTTGCAATAAATGGCTTTTCGATTTTTCCGTTTTGGTAACGAATTTCTAAAACATGGGGATTTGCAATTTGAAATACTGCACTATCTACTGAATATTTTGTTATTGTGGAGTTTACTTCAATAATTGAGCAAATTATTTTACTACCATCTCTTTTTTTTACGATAGTATCTTGGGCAATTAGGTTAATAGAAATGAAAAAAAAGAATAAAAAATTAAAATTTTTCATTGTATTTTTTTATAGCCTGAGCAGTATAATTTTTTCGATTTTTTCTTGCTACACCCGAAATAACGGGGCAAGCAATTGCACCCGCTAAACAAACCGCACTTATTGTTAAGTCGCTCGTTCTTAGCTGGATAGCACCCGTTTGGCTTGTATTGGCATAAATAAGACTTCTTAGGAAGAAAAAATAAGATGAAATACCTAAAGGTATCCCGGCAAAGCCAATGTATTGTAAGTTTTTTGCATCTTTTGCTTGGCCCACTAAACCAATGATTTTTTTATCATTGCTGGCTAGCAAAATACTATGTACTCCTTTCTCGTTGAGTGATATGTTTTGGTATCTGTATTTCGAACCCCAATCTTGTATTTTATTATCATATTTTGGGGCTTGAACTTTAAAATAATCAGTTGGCTCGGTTTGTTGTACAATTTTTACTTCTTCCTTTTTTTCAAAAAACTCTTTTAATCCATTTGAAAAAACAATAAACTCAATTTTAGATTTATAGTCTACATAGGTTGGACCATCTATAAATTCTATTTTTTTATATTTTACTTCAGTAGGTGTAATTTCAATTATTTTAGCAATTACTTTTTCTCCGGTAATTTTTACGATAGTATCTTGAGCTTTTAAATTTAATGAACAAAAAATTATAAATACTGAAATGAATATTGGAATGTGTTTTTTCATTGATTTGTTTTATTTGATACAAATATAATAAAAAAGAGTTGATGAAAAATCATCAACTCTAAACTAAAAAAAGGGGCGGAGAATAAGAAATGCTACGAACTTATTCTCCTTCAAAAGTTTTTGCACGAATTTTAAACCCCTCTTGGAAATAAAAGTTTTACTTTTTTGGTATAACGAACCAAGTAATGGAAAGTTACACCACTTTGAAATTTAAATCAATAAAATAAATTGATTCTTTTTCTTGTATGTTTTGTTTTAAGTTTAATTTTGGAAATTCTTTTTCTACATACTTTTTAAGTTCTATGTTTTGTGTATCAACATTCAAAAGAATAACATTTCCTTTATTATCAAGTTTAAATTGAACATT
>JAEUTT010000438.1 GCA_016787165.1 Bacteroidia bacterium
TAAGAAGGGCAATGGCAATGCTAACACCTCTTGATAATATTAATAAAGTAATTAATAAAGGAAAAAACAAACGAATGGTTGGGCCTGTTTCTCCATTAAAACCAGAATATAATTCTGATTTACAGTTAATACCTTTTGATATTGAAGGAGCAAAAAAGATTTTAGATGAAGCAGGTTGGGTAGATTCAGATGGAGATAATATCAGAGATAAAATGATAGATGGAGAAAAAGTAAAGTTGGAGTTTAATTTAAATTACATGACTACTACTGTTGACTGGAAAGATGTAGCTCAAATGACTTCAGAACAAATGTATAAAGCAGGAGTAAAAGCCAATATTAATCCACTTGATTTTGCGGTGTTGTACGATGCAGCTAAAAATCATGATTTTGATATGATGATAGCTGCTTGGGCAGGAAACTTTGCTCCAGAAGATTATACTCAAATTTGGCATACATCATCATGGTCGTCAAAAGGCTCAAACTATACAGGTTTTGGAACAGCGGAAACGGATGCTTTAATTGATTCAATAAAATATACTATTGAAGATGAAAAACGTATTCCAATGATTAAAAAATTACAAGCAATCATCTATGAAGAGCAGCCATATATTTTTATGTTTGCTGCTTTGCGAAGAAATGTTATTCACAAACGTTTTGGAAATCAGGAAATGTATTTTGAACGTCCAGGAGTTTGGTTGAGTAACTTGAAGCTCTTAAATCAAGGTACAATGGCTAAAAATGCGGCTACAAATTAAGCATAGTGATTTTGTAGAAGCAGCCACAAAGTTTGAAAATTAAAACTAGATTACGATGTTGAAGCTAATTCAACATCATACATGCTATTTTAACGGCTTACTTTTTCCACTAGATCAAAATTCTTGTTTATCTCCCAAATACGATGTATTTTGTAGCCTCAAATTAAATTATGCTTAAGTATATTCTCAAACGAATAGTCATTTTTATTCCTACATTAATAGTTATTACATTGCTTGGTTTTGTAATAAGTGTGAATGCGCCAGGTGATCCTGTTGAGCGTATGGTTGTTGCTGCTCAAAGTGGAGGAGAAGTTGGTTCGCAAACTATAAATCAAATTGAACAAAAAAGATATTGGCGTAAAAAGTTAGGCTTGGATTTACCTATATTTTATTTTTCACTCAGTTCTTTATCTCGCCCCGACACACTTTATCGCATTTATGATAAAAATGAAAAAGAGGCCTTAGATAGATTGATTTCAAAATTTGGAAATTGGGAACAAATTCAAGATTATTATAAAAGTTTAAATGAATTTTATAATTCTCAAATTATATTTAAACTAGATACAGCTCTTTTAAAAGGTTATGATAAAAATGCAGTAAATGAAACGATGAACCAGATTAAATTTGAAGCATCGGCACTTAAATCATCATACGAGGCAAATATTATAGAAGCGAAGTTTAATAAAATAGCATTACTATTATCTTACTATCCTTTTTTATCAAAATTTCAACAACCTTTTAATTTAGTTGAATACAAATATTTAAATCTCAAAAAATTAGCTACACCTTGGAAAAATTATGTTCCTACTTTGGTGTTTTATAAACAAAATCAATATCATCGCTGGCTTTTTGGTGATGGTGGCGAATTTTCAAGAGGATTAATCCGAGGTGATTTTGGAACATCGTATGTAACTAAACAACCGATATCCGATGTGATTTTTTCTAAAATAGGTTGGTCAATGTTTTTTGCAATGCTATCTGTGATATTGGCTTATTTAGTTAGTATTCCTGTAGGTGTAAGAGCCGCAGCAAAAAGAGGTTCTCGGTTCGATAAAACATCTTCTATTATTTTATTTATGCTGTATTCTATGCCCTCATTTTGGTTAGCCACATTGTTATTGATGACATTTGCAAATCCAGATGCGTTTGCTTTATTTCCTGCATCGGGTGTAAAGCCTGCAATGGGGTATCCAGAGTCTGCAGGGATGTTTGAAAAAATAAAAATCACCTTACCCTACCTTATCCTGCCTGCAATTTGTTATACCTATAGTTCATTTGCCTTTTTATCTCGAACGATGCGTGTATCTATGATTGAAATTGTTGGGCAGGATTATATCCGTACGGCACGAGCAAAAGGCTTACCCAATAAAGTTGTTATTTGGAAACATGCATTTCGTAATTCATTATTACCAATCATTACTGTTTTTGCTAATATTTTTCCGGCTGCAATTGGTGGATCTGTTATTTTAGAAACCATATTTACAATACCAGGGATGGGTTCCGAAGCAATCTTTGCTATTCAAAATAATAATTATCCAATGATTATTGCAGTACTTACAATCACTGGATTTTTAACTTTATTAGGCTATTTAATATCAGATATATTGTATGCTATTGTTGACCCAAGAATTTCATATAAATAAAATGAATTATCTATGTGTTAAAAATAGGATTGAATAAAAATGACTGAACAAGAAAAAAATACAAATCAATATTCCGTAGAAGAGAATAAAGCTGAAGTTTCACATAACTTTAGTTTTAAAAAGTATGCTTGGGGGCAATTCAAAAAAAATAAACCAGCATTCTATTCCTACAAAATATTGGTAGTACTTGCTATTATAGCCTTATTAGCTCCAATTATAGCAACTGATCAACCGCTTTATTGCAAATACAAAGGAATTACTATGTTTCCTGCTTTTTCATTTAATAATAAATGTGAAATTAAAAATGAGAAAACAGGAATGATTGAAATTATTCAGTACGATATTGCTGATTGGAAGCACCTTGATGCTGAATCAATTATTTTTGCCCCAATAGCATATTCACCCAATAAAACAGATTATGATAATGCAAATTATATAGCTCCTGGAGGTAAGCAAATATTTATTACCAATGAAGGTGATGAAGTAGAAATGCCTTTTAAGTTTCGTCATTGGTTAGGTACAAATAAAGGTGGCGAAGATGTGTTGTCAGGATTAGTTAATGGAACACGTGTTTCATTGACAATTGGTATTTTATCAATGGGTATAGCCTCAATATTAGGAATTGTACTTGGAGCAATGGCTGGGTATTATGGTGATAAAAAATTACAAACTTCTCGTGGTAGTTTTTGGACATTCATCGTAGGGTTGGTTTTTGCTTATTATTATGGATTTTCGGTTCGTTCATATAACATATCCGATGCATTTGCAACATCCGGTATTGCTATTTTATTCCAATTAATTTTTAGCTTGTTCATTTTTTCAATTATTACCTTACTGTTTTACTACATCGGAAAGTGGGTAGGTAAACTACCACTGTTATCTACCACTGTTTTTATTCCTGTCGATTCAATTGTTTCACGCATTATAGAAATTTTAATATCAATGCCATTGTTAATTTTAATTATTTCGGTAGCGGCAATTGCCAAAGAAAAATCAATCA
>JAEUTT010000469.1 GCA_016787165.1 Bacteroidia bacterium
TTATGACAATTCAAGAACTAGCCTTACAAGGCAAACACAACATCTACAATTCTATGGCTGCAGGTGTTACAGGAAAATTGGTTGAAATTAGAAAAGAGACTATTCGCGAAAGTCTTTCTGATTTCCACAACATAGACCACCGATTAGAAGTAATTGGTAATGTTCATGGAATTGAATTTATTAATGATTCAAAAGCTACTAATGTAAATTCTACATGGTATGCTTTAGAAAGTATGAATAATCCAGTTATTCTTATCCTTGGTGGGGTAGATAAAGGAAATGATTATTCAATGCTGAACGAATTAGTGAAAGAAAAAGTAAAAGCAATTATCTGTTTAGGTACTGATAATAAAAAAATCATCAAAGCATTTAATGGAGTAGTTGACACTATTTTGGAAGCTCATTCGGCAAAAGAAGCCGTTGCTCAAGCATATAAACTAGGTAAAAAAGGTGATACAGTTTTGTTATCTCCAGCTTGTGCTAGTTTTGATTTGTTTGAAAACTATGAAGATCGTGGAACTCAATTTAAACAGGCTGTTAGAGCATTGTAATTAATTTATTGATTGTTAATTTTAAAATTTTCATCATGCAAAACAATTCTAAAATACAAAACTATCATTCAAAATTAGATGCTTCATTATTGTCGCGTGAACGTATTCGCACTTCTGAAGACGATCATCACATGGAGTTTGTGGATGAAATTAATGGAATTGCCTATGTGAATGACTCTAAGTCAATTCGACTTACAGCAACTCGTAATTCATTAGAAGCGATAGAAACTTCGGTAGTTTTAATTGTAGGAGGAAATGATGCTGAAAATGATTATTCATTATTAGCCAAGCAGGTGAAAGAAAAAGTAGTTGCAATAGTGTATTTGGGTGAAAACTCAAATGCAATTTTACAACACTATTCAAAACAAAATTTGCTTTTTGCGAAAGCAGATAATATTCATGAAGCTGTTCAAATAAGTAGTATTTACGCTAAGTCAGGAGATGTTGTGTTGTTTTCTCCTGCTTGTGAAAAATATGAAACGTTTGATAATTATAAAAAGAGAGGAAATGAGTTTAAACTGGCAGTTAAAAAAATGAGCTAGTTTTATTGATACACATTGAATGAATTTATTTAAATACATAAAAGGTGATAAGGTAATTTGGACAGTGGTTTTACTGCTATCCTTGTTGTCTATATTGGTAGTATACAGTGCTGTTGTAGCCTTAGCGTATCGTTATAAAGAAGGAGATACAACTTCTTATTTAATAAAACATATTTTTATTATGGCTTCTGGTATATTTTTAATGTATTTAGTACATAAAGTTAAGTATACGTATTTTTCCAGAATTTCACAAATAGCCATATTTCTTGCAGCTCCTTTATTGTTATATACACTTATTAATGGTATTAGTGCCGGAGAAGCAAATCGTTGGCTTGCAATTCCTGGAACATCTCTAACTTTTCAAACATCTGATTTTGCAAAGCTAGCACTCATTACTTATGTTGCCAGAGTATTAT
>JAEUTT010000426.1 GCA_016787165.1 Bacteroidia bacterium
AATTGTGAACATTCATCATTTACTTTTACTTCAAAAATAGCTCCTGTGTAATAATTCAATCCTCGAGCAAGTGTAATATCCAATTCGCAGTTGGCCGTTGAAAGCTGACAAACGTTTATAGTATTGAATATATATTCAACCTCCGAAATACCTTTGAGCCCTATCTCAGAGCTTGACAACAATCCTTTTAAAAAATTTATTTTTTCAAGTGTTGAACCCTTGAATTCAATCAATGGTTGCAATTTTTGAATAGCAACATCCCCTACTCCATTTTCTTTCAACTCCTTATTAACTCCTTCTTTCCCAATTTTATCCAACTTATCAATAGCCACTGTAATGGTTACAATCTTTTCTTTTTCACCAATTACTTCAGCTATTCCGCTTAATATTTTTCGGTTATTGATTTTAATCATTACACCAATTCCCAAATTTGAAAACACTTCATCCATCAGTTGCACTAGCTCCACTTCATTGATTAAAGAATTACTTCCTATTACATCAGCATCACATTGGTAAAACTCACGGTAACGACCTTTTTGCGGTCTGTCGGCACGCCACACAGGTTGTATTTGATAGCGTTTAAACGGAAAAGTAATTTCGTGCTGATGCTGTACAACATAACGTGCAAAAGGAACGGTTAAATCGTAACGAAGTGCTTTTTCGGAAATTTTATTTGTTATTTGAGAATTAGCCAACCTATTAACTGCAGTAAAGTAGCCTAAAAGAAGATCTAATTCCCTTAATTCATTTTCTGTAAGAATATTCTTGGGAATGGAAAGTAGAACATTTTGTCTTTCCCTTTTAATAAGATAATCTGCACCAAACTCTGTGTCTTTTACCGAATCCCAAAAATTTCCACTATTCAAAATTTTAAAAATCAATTTATCTCCTTCTTCACCATACTTACCCATTAATGTGGTAAGATTTTCCATTGCAGGTGTTTCAATAGGCAAATAACCATAACATTGAAAGGATTCTTTAATCGTATTAAAAATATAATTACGTTTCACCATTTCTTGTGGTGAAAAATCACGAGTTCCTTTTGGTATGCTTGGTTTTTGTGCCATCCTTTTTATACTAATATCAATGCTTTATTCTGAATGCGAATATCGTAATTTTTTTCATCCATTATCTATGCAATTCATGTATACTATACTCCGCTCATCCTTTTTTGGTTAAAAAACAGCTAAAACAAGTACAATATCAGCTCAATATTGTTATTTTCGTAGCTTAATTTTTACGAAAATATATATAGACATGAAAAAAATACTTACTCTCGTTTTAACCACTTGCATTATTAATATAACTATCGCTGACGAAGGAATGTGGTTGCCTATGTTATTAAAAAACAATTATGCAGATATGCAACGTTTAGGTTTAAAGCTTACCGCTGAGCAATTATACGATGTAAACAATTCGAGTATAAAAGATGCTATTGTTTGGTTTAATGGCGGATGCACTTCCGAAATCATTTCAGATAAAGGTTTATTGCTAACCAATCATCACTGCGGATATGATGCAATAGCAAAACACAGCACTACTGCCGACAATATTTTAGACAATGGTTTTTGGGCGAAATCATTTGCTGAAGAAAAATCAAACCCTGGAATGTGGGCATCTATTTTAGTTCGTATGGAAGATGTATCTGATAGAGTAAATAAAGCACTAGAAGGTGTAGATGCTAAAATGATAGATGCTAAAAAAGCTGAAATTTTTAAAACCATACAAGATGAAGCAAGTAAAGAAAATGGCTACAATGCATCGGTTCGCTCAATGTTTAAAGAAAATGCTTTTTACCTTTTTGTATTTGAAAAATTTACGGATATACGTTTAGTTGCAACACCACCACAATCAATAGGTAAATTTGGCGGTGATACCGATAACTGGATGTGGCCTCGTCATACAGGAGATTTTTCAATATTTCGTATTTATGCCAATAAAGATAACAAGCCTGCAAACTATTCAAAAGATAATGTTCCATACAAACCCAAACATTTTTTACCAATTTCTATCAAAGGATTAAATGAAGGTGATTACACCATGGTATATGGTTTCCCAGGAAGAACTAACCGTTACGAAACATCAATGGGTATTCAACTGGCTATTGATAAAATAAACCCTGCTATTGTTGCTTTACGTGATGCTCGTTTAACTTCATGGAAAGAACAAATGGATAAAAGCGATAGCATTCGCTTACTGCTATCAGGAAACTATGCAAATATTGCTAACTACTGGAAATATTTTATTGGCCAAACAGAACAGTTAAAAAGATTAAAGGTTTATGAAGAGAAAAAGGAAACAGAAAAACAATTTGCTGAATGGGCAAAAAACAAACCTGAATATGCAAGTGTGTTAAGCAATTTTGAAAATGCCTATAAAGATTATAATAATTATGCTTTACACAACACGTATATGCGGGAAGGTGTTACAGGGTCTAGCATTATAGCTTATGCTACTTCTTATTTAGCATTACACAAATCACTTAAAAGTAATGCAAGTACTGATGAACTAAACAAACTAGCTGAAAAAGCGAAAGCAAACAATGAGCAATTTTACAAGTCGTTTAACGTAGCTTCAGAACAAAAAATATTAGCCAAGCTTACGCAACTATTTTATGAAAACATACCAGCTAATCAGCATCCTAAATACCTTACTGAATTAGTTAAAAAGAACAAAGGCAAAACTAATACGGAAACATTTGAAAAATATGCTAAAAAAGTATTCGAAAAAAGTTTCTTTATTACCAAAGCAAAAGCCGACAAATTTTTAGAAAAACCAGATGTAAAAAAACTGGAATCAGATCCTGTTTTTGCCCATTTAAAAGCCTTTTTAGACAACTATAATGAACAAATAAAATCACACATTGATGCATTTAACATTGTTAATAATGTAGAGGGCAAAAATTACTTAAAAGGGTTAATGGAAATGCAAACGAACAAACAATTTTATCCAGATGCCAATAGTACTATTCGTTTAACATACGGAACAGTGCAAGCGTACACTCCTAAAGATGGAGTAAAATTCAAGCATTATACCACCATTGAAGGAGTGATGGAAAAAGAAAATCCAAATGATTTTGATTTTATTGTACCAGCTAAATTAAAAGAGTTGTACAAATCAAAAGATTACGGGCAATATGCAAATAGCAATGGAGAATTACCTGTTGCGGTAATTACCAACAATGATATTACAGGTGGCAATTCAGGTAGTCCTTTAATTAACGCCAATGGTGAATTAGTAGGCTTGGCGTTTGATGGCAACTGGGAAGCAATGAGTGGAGATATTTATTTTGACAACAATTACAAACGTACTATCAGTAATGATATTCGTTATGTTTTATTTATGATTGATAAATTTGGTGGAGCAAGTAACTTAATCGATGAGATGAAAATTGTAAAATAATCATCTTTTCAAACAAATAAAAAGGCTTTTAAGAATTCTTAAAAGCCTTTTTTGTTTATTTTATTTTATCTAAAATTTTATCAATTGTATTTTTTATTTCCTTGCCAATAATAATATTTCCAATGGTTGGTGATGAAATAGAGGTTTTTAAAATTTCTATATCATCGTAAGCATTAAATTTTAAATCTTTATTTGAATCAAAACGCACTTTCATTAAAATAGTGTTTGTTTTGGCATCAATAAACCAATCAATTAATTGCGTATTATCAGGCGTTATTGCTGTCATGCTTTTTCCTGACAAATCAGTTATGTACACCCTTTCAGCATCGTCACTATTAATATATCCATCTAAATTGGAATCGTATTCACGTACACCCATCAATAGAAACCAATATTTTTTCGATTTATAATTTTCATCATAATAAGGAAAATAAAATTGCGAAATAATAGCAGGCTTTTGTAAAAGCAAATGCGTTTCTTCGGTTTGTTTATTGTAAAATATAATATTGTTACAGTTCCCAAACGACAAAGCATAAAAATTATACTTATAACTTCTAAACTCACTTTCATTTCCATAATATTCATCCATACTTTTACTTCTAACACCAGTAATATCATTTGTCTTTTCAAGTGTTTTCATACCCAATGGAATCAACAAATAGTCGGTGCTATCCAAATCCATGTAATTACCATACACTAATACTTGTTGATTTTTTGAATCATCCGTTTTAGTTGAATCGGCAGTTACTAACTGAATACCCGTTCTGTTTTTATTAGTTTTGCCATCAATAAAAACTAAAAATATCAATACCAACAGTGCTCCTACTACACCACCTACTATTATTCCTAAAATTAATTTGTTACGCATATGTCTATTTATATTTAAATAAAAATGAGGAATTCAACATTGAATCCCTCATTAAAATTAGTTTAAATAACCAAGTAAAGCTGATTAAACCGTTAATTTTTTATAACGTACTCGTTTCGGTTCCACATTTCCAAGACGTTTCTTTTTATTTTCTTCGTATTCAGAATATCCTCCTTCAAAGTAATACACTTGTGAATCGCCTTCAAATGCAAGAATATGCGTACAAACTCTATCTAGGAACCAACGATCATGGGAAATAATTACAGCACATCCTGCAAAATTTTCCAAACCTTCTTCCAATGCACGCAATGTATTTACATCTAAATCATTGGTAGGCTCATCCAGTAACAATACGTTTCCTTCTTCTTTTAATGCCATTGCAAGGTGCAAACGATTACGTTCTCCACCCGATAAAATACCACATTTTTTTCCTTGGTCGGAACCCGCAAAGTTAAAACGTGAAATGTATGCACGTGAATTCATTTGTCGGCCTCCCATAATAATGTTATCAGCACCTCCACTTAATACATCATAAATTGTTTTCTCTGGGTCAATGTCTTTATGTGATTGATCAACATAGGATATCTTAACCGTTGGCCCTACTTTAAATTCTCCTTTATCAGGTGTTTCTTGCCCCATAATCATTCGGAACAAAGTTGTTTTACCGGCTCCATTCGGACCAATAATACCAACAATTCCTGCAGGAGGTAATTTAAAGCTTAAGTTTTCATACAATAATTTATCGCCAAATGCTTTTGAAATATCAATAGCTTCAATTACTTCATTTCCTAAACGTGGTCCATTAGGAATAAATATTTCCAATTTTTCTTCTTTCTCTTTTGCATCTTCGCCTAACATTTTTTCGTAGTTCTGTAAACGAGC
>JAEUTT010000486.1 GCA_016787165.1 Bacteroidia bacterium
CACGTGGGTGGTACAGCGTCTAACATTGCTGCAGCTTCTAAATTAGAATCTAAATACGATGGTATCATCGAAATAGATGAATTAAAAACTGTAAAACGTAAAAACCCTGATGGTGAAACAGTAGATGTTGTGATTGGTCGTTCAGCAGAAATGCGAATTATTGATGCAAACACAAAAATTGTTTTAACAACAGGAAATATTCCTTACGGTTCTCAAGTGTATGTTAAACCAAATGCAAAAATCAAAAAAGGTGATTTAATTTGTGATTGGGATCCATACAATGCTGTTATTGTATCTGAATTTGCTGGTAAAATTGAATTCGATAACATCGAAGAAGGAATTACTTATCGCGAAGAATCGGATGAGCAAACAGGATTTAAAGAAAAAGTAATTGTTGAGAGTAGAGATAAATCTAAAAATCCTTCAATTAAAATTGCTGCAAATAAAGAGGTATTACGTACGTATAACATTCCTGTTGGAGCTCACGTTATTGTTAACGATAATGCAAAAATTGAAGCAGGTCAAATCCTTGTTAAAATTCCTCGTGCTACTGGTAAAACAGGAGATATCACAGGTGGTTTACCTCGTGTAACAGAGTTGTTTGAAGCTCGTAACCCAAGTAATCCTGCAGTAGTATCAGAAATTGATGGTGTTGTTTCATTTGGTAAAATTAAACGTGGTAACCGTGAGGTACATGTTGAATCTCGTACTGGTGAAAAGAAAACATACTTAGTTCCATTGTCGAAACATATTTTAGTACAAGAAAACGACTTTATTAAAGCAGGTGAACCATTGTCAGATGGTGCTATCACTCCTAGTGATATCCTTGCTATCAAAGGTCCAACTGCGGTACAAGAATATTTAGTAAATGAGGTACAAGAGGTTTACCGTTTACAAGGGGTAAAAATCAATGATAAACACTTTGAGGTAATCGTTCGTCAAATGATGCGTAAAGTGGAAATTATGGAGTCTGGCGATACTATTTTCTTAGAGAAACAGTTGATTAATAAATCAACATTCATGGAAGAAAATGATAAATTATACGCGAAAGTGGTGGTTTTAGATGCTGGTGATTCTACGCTTTACAAAGCAGGACAAATCATTAGTGCACGTAAATTACGTGATGAAAATTCATCATTAAAACGTAGAGATATGAAGTTAATTGAAGCACGTGAAGCTGTTCCGGCAACATCTACTCAGATATTGCAAGGTATTACTCGTGCATCATTACAAACGAATAGCTTTATGAGTGCTGCATCGTTCCAAGAAACAACTAAAGTGTTGAACGAGGCTGCTGTTAGCGGTAAAGTGGATGACTTATCTGGATTGAAAGAAAATGTAATTGTTGGACATTTAATTCCGGCAGGTACAGGATTAAGAGCTTACGAAAAAATGATTGTAGGTTCTCAAGAAGAGTACGATAAGTTAATGGCTTCTAAACGCGAAGCAATGGAAGAAGAAGCATAGTTTGCGATTAATCAAATTCCAATATAAAGAGGGATAAACAAAACTGTTTATCCCTCTTTTTTTGCAATAAAAAATCATTCTTAAAGTTTTGTGTTTATACTTATCTTTATAGTATGCGATTTCAACTAGTGTTTGTTTTTATTCTTTTTGTAAGCATATTGTCGTATGCTCAACAACGCTATTCCTTAGAGATAAAATCAATTGATGACAATGCATTATTGAAAAAGATTGACTACAAAAAAACATTCGCATTAAAAAATGATAGAGTTAAAGAACTGCAACGTGTTCTGTTTGTATGTTATGATAATGCCTATTTAACAGCAAATTACGACAGCATTGTTTCTGATTCATTAATCCAACTTGCTTTTTTGAATTTTGGTAAACAGTATAAATGGGCATATTTAAAACATGGTAATGTAGATGAAGGGGTTTTAAGTGAAATAGGATTTAGAGAAAAGTTGTATGCAAACAAACCCGTTTCTTTTAAAGATGTAAAACGCGTACAGGAAAAATTGATTACGTACTACGAAAACAATGGTTATCCTTTTGCATCAGTTAAGCTCGATAGTATTGATGTAATTGAGGAAAAAATGTATGCGCAGTTAAAAATAACAAAACATACAGAGCAAAAGATAGATAGTGTACTTATTAAAGGAAGTGCCAAAATAGCACCAGTTTATATGTATAACTATTTAGGGATAAAGCCAAATAGCAGATACAATGAAGCGCAATTAAAAAAAGTGAATACTCGAATTGCTGAGTTGCCCTTTGTTCGAAGTGTAAAGCCTGCCTATGTTGTATTCTCTGATAAACATAATAAATTGATTTTGAATTTAGAGAAGAAAAGAGCAAGTCAGTTTGATGGTATACTCGGTATTTTGCCGGATAATTTAACCGGAAAAATTTTATTTACAGGAGATGTTCGTTTGAAACTTCAAAATGGTTTAGGAAGGGGAGAGTTGATAGATTTGAACTGGAGAAAAATGCAAACACAAACACAAGATTTAAAACTTCGTTTAGTGTATCCTTTTGTTTTTAAAAC
>JAEUTT010000566.1 GCA_016787165.1 Bacteroidia bacterium
TTAATAATACTTCCAGCCATTGAAATAACAATAAAAAATATTCCGAAGATAGTCCATGCAGGCACATTGTGCTGAACTGAATTTAATTTTAAGGCTTCTTTTGGCGTATCTAAAGTGCTTATCTCATTAAAGCTAACAAACTCTTTTAGCTTTTCTGAAGATTGCTGAGCCTCAGGGTTTTCTTTATTTAATTCTTTTGTAAAAAAATCTAATAAAAATTGGGTTTCTATTTTTGAAATCGACTGCTTTAATGAACTTAATATTGAAGCTTTAAAAGAAGGTTTGGTATCGGGAGTAAAAAGGATCTGAATTTTTAATTCAGAAGAATCCACCAAAGCTATTGGCATTTCCGACAAACCTACTTCCGACAATTTAGAAGCAACAAATTGCTGCACATTTGAATTTAATACTTGAGTTGCATTATCAGGAATAATAATACCAATTTCGTACTCTCCTGCTTTTACATTTTTTTTTACTGTTTCATTATCTTTTGCTTCCTTCGTAATTTCAAAAATAGAAGACTCTTTCAATCCCATTTCAATTTGAGTTCCTACTTTTCCTGTATCGTTATTTACCAACAATAAGGGTATTTTCAACTCTTGATAATCACGAAAAGGAGCATCTTGAATAATTGCCATTATAGTAATCATGGCCATTGGCATCAAAAATAGAATTGCCAATCCGCCCTTATCACGCATTAGTAATAATAATTCTTTTTGTATGGTAGATAACAATCTTAACATTCAGCTATTTAATCTCTTAGTTTTTTACCTGTTAATTGTAAAAATAATTGCTCTAAATTTTCTGTATTATTTTGCTTAATCAATTCTTTTGGTTTGCCTTGAGTAATAATCTTTCCGGCATCTATGATAGCAATGTCAGTACATAAATTTTCGGCCTCTTCCATTAAATGGGAAGTATAAATAATTGTCATCCCATTATTATTCAACTGATGCAAATGCTCTGTAATCACATTTCTCGACTGTACATCCACTCCAACTGTTGGTTCATCTAAGAATAAAATCTTAGGATTGTGTAATATTCCTGCTATCAAATTTATTCTACGTTTCATCCCGCCCGAAAAAGTTTCTAGTCTTTTATTTGCAACACTATCTAAGCCAAATATTTGTAAGTTTTCATGAATTTTGGTGGTTAAAACAACTCCTTTTAATCCATACATATTTCCTATGTATTTTAAATTTTCATACGCTGTTAAGGTAGGGTATAGAGCGATGTCTTGTGGTACTACACCTATTATTTGTTTAATACTCTCTAAATCATTTTTAATATCAAAACCTTCAATTGTTATTTTACCAGAGCTGGGCTTTATTAAACCACACAACATAGAGATAGTGGTAGTTTTTCCTGCACCATTAGGGCCAAGTAAACCAAAAACGCTTTTTTTAGGAATTTCTAAATTAATTTCATTTACAGCAGGGATAGCTGATTTTTTGTACAGTTTGTATAGGTTGTTCACTATAATAGCAGACTGTACATTCATTTGATAAAATAAAAAGATTAAAGGAAAATTATTTAATACTAATCTTTTTTCAAAAAGATTTTCATTTCACAATCAGCAACAGGCTCACCATTTAAAGTTGTTTTACCAGTGATTAAAGTAACATCAAATACGATTTGTTGAATTACCACTTCTGTTTTTAACTCTGCTCCTACTTTTGGTAATTGATATATATTTAATCGTTTAATTGCCCCAATATAACCAACAGGAGGATTTATTTTTTCACCATTTTTTTCCATCAAGGAAACAATATATCCTACCCTAAGCGCAGCTGTTTGAGCGATATTTTCAATAATTCCTGGCTCTGCAAAAACACCCTCTCTACAAAAAATATTATCTTCTTTTATAGTAAAACCAGATATTGTTGTTGTATCATCGTTAAACCACAACTTATCCACCATCTCAATAGGTGGCTTTTGGGGTATTAAAGCCGATACTTCAGCTCCTTGTATAATTGGTTTTTCAATTGTTTCCATTTTAAACTACAGTTAAAACAGCATTAGCGTATGAGAAACGAGCACTTTCAGGAACGGTAAGCGCTATTTTTTGTCCTTTTTGCAATTTACCTGAATTCATTAATTCCTCAATTGCTAAAAATATAGATGCTGCACCAATATTACCCACTTTGGTTAAGTTAACAAACCACTTTTCTTGCGGTAATTCAACACCATATTTTTTCATTTCATCATCCACCTTTGAACGGAAATATTCTGATGAAATATGAGGTAAAAACCAGTCGATACTTTTTGGATCTACGTTATGCTTTTTAAACAACTCAACATATTTTTTAGTTCCTAACTGAGCAATATATTGATCTAACAATCGAGTATCTTGTTTCATGGCAAAAATTGATTTTTCTAACCATTCTTTGGGCTTATATTCACTCCAACCATGTAAATTTCCTTCAGCATCTTTATCTGAACCTACATACATACAAGCTTCTACTTCACTAGCAAAAGAACAAATTTCAATCCAATCGATTTTTAATGAAATTTCATTTTCGTTAGGTTTGTTAGATAATAAAGTAGCAGCAGCGCCATCTGAAAGCATCCAGCGTAAAAAATCTTTTTCAAAAGCCAACATTGGATTTTCTTCCAATTCGGAAAGTTTATGTGCTTCTTCTTCAAAACTTTGAGCACTCATCCAAGTTGATAATTTTTCAGAACCTGTTGTAACAGCGTTGTTTGAATTACCTGTTTGTATTGACATATATGCATATTTTAATGCATTCATCCCTGAACAACAAGAACCGGCAAAAGTGATTGTTTCAATTGGTTTTGATTTCAACAAACCATGCACCATTACGCCATGAGCAGGTAAAATTTGATCAGGGGAAGTTGTACCGCTTGTTAAAAGCTCAATGTCATCTAATTTAAAACCATTGGTGCACAAGCCACGAATAGCTTCTGCTGTAAGCTCCGCATTGGTATGTGTGCTGTTACCGTTTTTATCTCTTGAATAATAACGGGTAGTAATTTTGTTATTTCTTAAAACAACTGACTTAGAACGAGATTTTTTTCCTCCAACAAAACCTAAATATTCCTCCATTTCATCATTACTTACAGGATTTCCTGGCAAAAACTTAGCAATTCTATTAATGTAAACGTCTTTCATATTATAATACTGTAATTCTATTCCTGATAATTAACAATAAATCAGTTTGATTGTTTTGATTTTGAGAAAGCAAAAATAACAGAATTAATCATATTTTAAGGGAGAAACTACGATTATTTGCAAAAATCTTACGAAATCGAAATTATTTCAATGAGTTTTGAGAATAATAATCTATTTGTTTTTGAAATTTACGCTTAAAAAGCAAAGGCATTAACCTTGAAATA
>JAEUTT010000571.1 GCA_016787165.1 Bacteroidia bacterium
ACCAATGGGATTTAGGTGATTTATCATCTTCATTAACCGTTAGTCCGGTTCATACCTATGCTGCAGGAACATATACTGCAACATTGATAACCACATCCAACTTTACTTGTTCTGATACGGCAACAGCTACAATTCTTGTAAATGCTTTACCTTCAAACATTGTAACAGCAAGTGGTCCATTACAATTCTGCCAAGGTGATAGCGTATTACTTTCTGCTATTACAGGTGGATTTAACTACTTATGGAATACAGCAGCTACCACTCAAACAATAACAGTAAGTACTACAGGAAACTTTGATGTAACAATTACAGATACACTAACAGGATGTAGCAATGCAAGCGACTTAGTTTCAACAACAATGTTCCCTACTCCAATTGTTTTTGCCGGAAACGACACATCAATTAGCCTAGGTTCTTCATACACCTTAAATGCAGTAGGTATTGGAATTATTTCTTGGGCATGGTTTCCAAATACAGGACTAAACAACGCTACTATTTCTAATCCAATGGCAAGTCCTACTGAAACATCAACCTATCAAGTAATTGGAACCGATATAAATGGCTGTTCTGATTTTGATTCAATAACAATTACTGTTATTGCCGACTTTAATGTAACAGTTTCTAATTTAATGACTCCAAATGGAGATGGTTATAATGATAGATGGATTATTGGAAATTTAGAAAACTATCCTGATACCGAAGTAATGGTAATTAACCGTGAAGGTCAAGTAATGTACCAAAATGCAAATTATGATAACAACTGGGATGGAACTAATAAGAATGGCAAAAAATTATCAGATGGTACATATTATTACATTATTAAATTTAAAGATAGCGATAAGCTCTACAAAGGTTCAATAACTGTAATTAGAGATACGGATAGAAGATAAACAATACCAAAACTATCTAGAAATGAAATTTACATTCACACATAAAAACCAATCTTCTATGAAGAATTTAAATATAACAACAGGATTATTACTAATGGTAACAACTGTATTTGCACAACAATTACCGTTTAGTAGTCAGTATTACACAAACATGTTTTCGTCTAATCCTGCCTATACTGGCGTAAGTGAAAACACAAGAGCATTTTTATCGCATCGTTCACAATGGAGCGGTATTGCTGGCTCTCCGCAAACTACTTATTTAACAATAGATGGACCTATTGAAGCAAAAAACATTGGTTTAGGACTAAAAATGTATTCTGACGTAACAGACATTACCAGCCGAACAGGAGCATTTGCTAATTATTCCTACAAATTAAAAATCAATGATGAAAACAATTTGTTTATTGGCTTAGCTGCTGGAGTATTAAACAACAGAATTGATTTTACAAAAGCCCAAGTTCGTGATACGGATGATCCACTTTTGTTTAATACCGTTCAAAACAAAACAGTATTTAGTGCTGATTTCGGATTAGCTTATATATGGAAAGAAAAACTTGAATTAGGCTTTGCAATGCCACAATTCATTGGCAATAAAATTAAATACAAAGACCAAAATGGTGATGCTACATACTATAAATTAGCACGCACCTACCAAGGAACAGTAAAATACACATTTACTGTTAATGAAGAAAAAGGGATGACCGCTTATCCATTAATTATGGTAAGAGGTTCTGAAGGAAGTACGATTCAATATGACATCAATGCAGTTTTTGATTGGAGAAAATATGGATGGATAGGCGTTACTTACCATAGCAATTATGCCGTTGCTGCAAGCATTGGTGTTCGTTATAAAAACTTAGCAATTGGTTATGCTTATGATATCAATATGGGTAAAATCAAAAACTATGTAGGTAACTCTTCTGAACTTTTATTGAGCTATACATTTGGTCAAAGTAAACGTTCAGATGAAGAAGTTACTAAAAAAGATGATGGAAAAGATGCTGTAGTTGATGCTGCCATTGCTAAATTAAAAAGCGATTCGGATAGCACAAAAGCTGAAATGGAACGATTAAGAGCAGAACTTGAAAAATTAAAATCAGGTAATTCTAGTTCATCAAACAAAGAAAGAACCGAAAGCTTAACAGAACAATTAATGCGTGTAGCTTCAAGTAACGATTTTGTGGATGACAATGGAATGAGTCTTGGAGCCGGTTTTTATGTTGTAATTGGCACCTTTAGCAATAAAGCAAATGCAACAAAATTTAAAGAAGCCAACCAAATAAAAGGTTACAATGGCGTTCAAATTATACAAAATCATAAAACAAAAGTGTATTACGTATATGTAAAACAACACCAAAAACAAGAGGATGCTGAAGCCGAACAACAAAAGTTCAAAGCAGAGTATCCTGATGTTTGGATTCAAAAATTAGAGTAAATAAAAAGCTGAAATAAATAAAAATCCTCGCTAACTAAGCGGGGATTTTTATTTATTGATATACATAAGGTTATTTTGTAAATTCGCAGCTGCTTTAAATAAAACAAAACGTTAAAAATTAATATATAACATGTTAAGATCACACACCTGCGGAGAATTAAGAATTTCAAATGTCGGACAAACAGTTACATTAAGCGGTTGGGTTCAAGGAGTACGCGACAAAGGTTCATTGCTTTGGATTGATTTACGCGACAGATACGGTATCACTCAAATTACCATTGAAACAGAAAATGCACAAAAAGGGGTAGTAGAAATTGCACGTTCATTAGGTAGAGAATTTGTAATTCGTGTTACAGGAAAGGTTGTTGAACGTTATTCAAAATCAGACAAGTTAGATACTGGTGATATTGAAATAAGCCCTGAAAAAATAACAGTTTTAAATTCTGCTATCATTCCGCCATTTACTATTGAAGATGAAACTGATGGTGGAGATGATATTCGAATGAAGTACCGTTACCTTGATTTACGCAGAAATCCGGTACGTAAAAACTTAGAATTACGTCACCGCTTAGCTATTGAAACACGTAATTTTTTAGATAAACTAAATTTTCTGGAAGTAGAAACTCCTGTATTAATTAAATCAACTCCTGAAGGGGCACGCGACTTTGTAGTGCCTTCTCGTATGAACCAAGGAGAATTTTATGCCTTACCACAATCACCTCAAACATTTAAACAATTACTGATGGTAGGTGGATTTGACCGTTACTATCAAATTGTAAAATGTTTCCGTGATGAAGATTTACGTGCCGACCGACAACCGGAATTCACACAAATAGATTGTGAGATGGCATTTGTAGAACAAGAAGATATTTTAAACACATTTGAAGGGTTGGTTCGTCATTTATTTAAAACGGTAAAAGGTATTGATATACCAGCGCTTAGCCGCATGACTTATGCCGATGCAATGAAGTATTACGGAAACGACAAACCGGACATTCGATTTGAAATGAAATTTGTGGAATTGAACAACATTGTAAAAGGCCAAAACTTCAAAGTATTTGACGATGCACAACTAGTAGTAGGTATTTGCGCAAAAGGAGCAGCAGAATACACTCGCAAACAATTGGATGAATTAACCGAATTTGTTAAACGTCCACAAATTGGAGCAACAGGATTGGTTTATGCACGCTATAACGCAGATGGAACTATTAAATCATCGGTGGATAAATTCTACAATGAAGAAGAATTAAAAAAATGGGCACTTGCATTTAATGCTCAGCCGGGCGATTTAATGTTAATACTTGCCGGAGAAGAAAACAAAACTCGGAAAGCTATGTCGGAATTACGCCTTGAAATGGGAACACGTTTGGGATTACGAAAACCTAAGTATGGTATGGATATATTGCAGAGGACAGAAAAATCAAATGGTAAAAAAGTATATTCTTTCCGAGTTGATATTTCGAAATATAACCAAATTAATGCAAACTTTCTCATAGAATTATTTAAGGAGTTCAATGTTCAAAATTCAATTTCATTTGAATTAATCAAATACTTTCAGAATGATATAACATCGGTGTATGGTGGAATAACGGAATTGTCTAAAGAAAAAATCAATGAAATTGTTTCTAAAAAGAAAGATGGGCAATTGAGAGAAAAAAATTATTTGTTCATTTTTGCTGAAGGTGAAAGCTTTGTTTTTTCAACACTAGAAAAAATTAGAGAGAGAATAGCGTCAAGGTACAACATTAGCGATTCAAAAGACTACGCTGCACACTGGATAATCGACTTTCCTCTACTCGAATTTAGCGAAGAAGTAGATTCAACATCTATAGGTGAAACTGGCGGACGTTGGCATGCTAAACATCATCCGTTTACATCTCCCAAGCCGGAAGATATTGCCTTGTTGGATTCTGATCCCGGAGCAGTACGTGCCAATGCCTATGACCTTGTAATAAATGGGGTTGAAATAGGTGGAGGGTCTATTCGTATCCATGATAAAAATTTACAATCAAAAATGTTTAGTTTATTAGGCTTTAGCCAGCAAGAAGCGCAAGCACAATTTGGATTTTTAATGAATGCATTTGAATACGGAGCTCCCCCACATGGAGGACTCGCATTTGGCTTCGACCGATTATGCTCATTGATAGGAGGAGCAGATGTAATTCGTGACTTTATAGCATTCCCAAAAAATAATTCAGGACGTGATGTGATGATTAACTCTCCTTCTCCAATTGCTCAAGCACAGTTGGATGAATTAAATATTGTTTTAAAAAAATAGAATATTTTAGCAAAAAAGATAAATTTCAAAACTCCATTTTATTTTTTATATTTGATATGAGGTTATTAAATATAAAACTATGCTAAGAAAAAATATACTTCTCTTACCCCTATTCATTTTATTTGCAAACATTTCCTTCGGGCAATTGTACAAATTTCACATCCCTATTGGTTCTGCAAACAATGATGATGAAGGAAAAAAAATGGTCTGTGATACTGCTGGAAATATATATATAACCGGCTGGTTTAAAGAAACAATTGATATGATTCCAGGTACCGGAACATACAACATTAGCTCAAATGGATGGAGTTATCTTGATATTTTTTTAGCAAAATACGATAAAAATGGAGTTTTAATATGGGCAAAAGCTATTGGAGGACCTGGAGTAGAGCAAGTTTATGATATTATACTTGATGATTCTGCAAATATATACATGTGTGGTTCGCATGATTTTGGTTTCGATCCAGATCCTGGCTCTGGGATTCCCGTCTTAAATCCAATGGGCTTAAAAGATTGCTTTTTTGCAAAATATACAACAAATGGAAACTGTGTTTATGCTAAACGATTTGGAAGCACTGGCGATGATCAAGCGTTTTGTATTGCGTTAGATAATTCAAACAATATTTATTTAGGAGGCTTCACATCTGGCAATACTGATTTTGATCCAAGTCCAGGAACTGCAATTATTAATGGACAAGGGCAGCACGATGCTTTTTTTGCAAAATTTGATAATGCCGGCAATTATCAATGGGCGAATCAAATTGGAGGAATCAACCCTGATTTTATAGAAGGAATATCGGTAAGCTCATTGGGAAACGTATTCGTAGGTGGTCGCTTTCAAGCATCTGTCGATTTTGATCCGAGCTCAAATTCTGTAATTAAAACAGTACCCGGCTTTGCTAGCTATCCAGATGCATTTGTAGCGAAATATGATACGAATGGTAACTTCCTATGGGTAAATCAAATTGGGAGTACCGATGATGATTTTTGTTGGGGAGTAAAAGTGGATGCTCAAGAGAATGTTCATGTCATTGGAAACTTTGCATTAACAGTTGATTTTAATCCTGGACCAGGCGTATACAATCTTGTTTCAAATGGAGGAACACTTGACTCTTACTTTGCTAAATATGATAGCAACGGTAATTTTATTTGGGCAAAATCTTTTGGATCACCTCAAATTAATTATGCAGACGTAGGATTAAGCATTGATGTTGATTTATTTGGTGATGTATATATTTCTGGAAGATTTGCCGGAACATCTGACTTTGACTGCGGGCCGGGTGTATTTAATATAACAGCCAGCGGTGCGGGAGGATTTGTTGATTCATACTTAGCTAAATACAAAGCTAATGGCGATTATTTATGGGCATATAAAATTGGAGGAACAGCCCATGATTGGGGTCAAAAAGTTGTTGTAAATGATTCTGGATATGTTTTTCTTGCAGGCTGGTTTATGGGAAACAATGTTTCTTTTAACATTGTTTATGGAGGAAACACAAGTAACTCTGTTGGACAAGAAGATGCATATTTTGTAAAATACAGCCAACTCCCAGCTGCTGCAGGAACAATAAGTGGTCCCGCATCTTTTTGCAAAAATACAATTCAAAATTTTTCAGTTCCCACAATTTTTAATGCCACTAATTATGTATGGATATTACCCAGTGGTGCTAATATAGTTAGCGGAAATGGAACTAATAATGTTTCAATAGAATTTTTAGACTCCATTACGAATGGACAAATCTCTGTATACGGAAATAACCATTTTGGAAATGGCATTGCATCTTTTAAAACCATCAATGTATTTGACACACCTATTGCCAACATCGTTAACAATGATACCACTATTTGTGAAAATACCACCATCACTTTGTATGGAACAGCTACAAACGGATCTTCGCCCTACACTTATCTATGGAACCCAAATGGAGTAACAAACATAAATAATACAATTATTGCTTCCACATCTTTAAGCTATTACTTTAGAGTTACAGATACAAATGGATGTTATTCAACTGACACAATAAATATTGATACACTACCCACTCCACAGCTAACACTTTCTCATTCTAACAACACAACTATTTGTGGAAATGATTCCGTTTTGTTTGATGTTTCACCTATTACAACAGGAATTAATTATGTGTGGATATTAAATGGTGACACCATTTTTTCTGCACCCAACGCTCCTTCTTACAGTGTATATACTTCAGGGAATTATTCTGTTATTACAACAAATACTTTTGGATGTTCATCATACCTTGATACAATAACAATAACCCATACAGGAAGCTGTGATGTTTGGCCAGGAGATTCTGATAATAATAATGTTGTTGACAATAATGATATTTTACCAATTGGTATTCATTATGGCAATACAGGAACCTCACGAAGCATTGTGAGCAATACTTGGCAAGCCTTCCCAGCAACAGATTGGGGCGCATTGCAATCTAACAATAATGATATCAAACATGTCGACTGTAATGGAGATGGAATAATTGACATGAACGACACATTAGCTATTAATCAAAATTTTTCGTTGAGTCATTCTATTGTACCTGTTACACCTGAGTTTAGAATAACTAATCCTGACATCTATTTTAACAGCACAAGCACTAATTATTCTTCAGGAACATTTGTTGATTTAGATATTATACTTGGCAATGCAACCATTCCTGCTACTAATATTTACGGACTTGTATTTGATATTAATTACGATGCATCATTGATTCAATCG
>JAEUTT010000010.1 GCA_016787165.1 Bacteroidia bacterium
ATAACAACAATTGCACCTGCTTGTAGTGGTATGAGTAACGGATTTGCCACAGCTCAAGGCATTGGTGCTGGACCTTGGACATATACGTGGTTAAATGAATCGGGTAGTGTTGTTCAAACGCATACAAATGTGAATGGAGTAGATAGTCTTTTAAATATAACAGGAGGAGAATACACTGTTATTGTTGGAGGAAATACAGGTCTTTGTAATAGTACAATGACCGAAGTGCTAACAGTAAATGAACCACCTATGTTTTCTGTTTTAACAAATATTAGTAATGCCACTTGTTCTGGGCTAGCCGATGGGGCAATAGTTATAGATAGCATTGTTTCTGGTAATGCACCATTTACCTATTCATGGTCAAATGGTGTAAATACGGCAAACAATCAAAATATAAACAGCGGAACATATTCATTGCTTGTTACCGATAATATGGGTTGTTCGCAAACATTTTCGTATGTTGTTAATCAAGATCAAACTTTGCTGGCATCATATACAATGAGTGATGATACAGTATATGTTGGATTAAATAATACCGTTGTGTTTTCAAATTATTCATCAGGAGCAAATTCATTTATTTGGGATTTTGGTGATGGATCTGCACTTGATTTTTCTGCTAATCCAGTACATACATATTTAATAGCAGGTGTGTACCAGGTGATGCTGGTTGTTTCAGATGGAGTGTGTAATGATACCAGTATTCAAACGATTGTAGTAAATACTGTTACAGGTATACTTGATAATAACAATTCGGATGAAAATATTGGATTAGCAACTATTAATAATGATAGTTATGAATTGATTTTTAATTTAAATCAATCAATGAACATAGCAGTAGAGGTGTATAATGCCATTGGTCAAAAAATAACAAATACGGTTAATGCCGTTGTTCAAAGTGGTCGATTATCATTGTCTTTAGAGGACAAAGCTTCAGGAATTTATTATGTCAAAATAAATTTTGGAGAGGAAATGGTAACAAAAAGGATAGTGAAAAATTAGTTTAGCTTTTATAACTCATTTTCTTTTTAATTACTTTTATAAGCTCATCGGCATCGGCTTTTTCAAGTTGGATGCCGATTTTTATTTCTTTGCCATAGTAATCAAATGAAATTTTCTCTCCCGCAATTACCCAATAGGAGTTGTTTACATTTTCAATGAATGAATTTTCTTTGGGCTCCACTACTTTTAAATCTTTCATGAAATTAAAGTCGTACACTTTTATTTTCCCTCGCCCGGCTACATCTCGTTTGTAAAATAATTTCCCTTCTTTTAATTTTATGCGTTCTACCCCAAATTTGCGCCATGTAAATGCTTTAAACGCTTTGAATTCAAAATAAGCCCAAAAGCCTAACCAAACAATGATAGCAATTTTAGTGTTGTTGTCATTAATTGTAAAATAGCTAGTAAATACAATTATTCCACTAACTGTCCAAGCAAAAAACCATGCAAACAAAAGGATGTTTTTTATTTTGTCTTGCGAAGAAAGTATCACAATGCTAATTTCATGATCTTCCTTTTTTTTAACACTAATTCGTTTACCGATGTATTCCATAATTATTCTTGTGCCACAAAATTATCAATTAATTTTATATTTGTTTCCATTAATGAGACGATGAAAAAATTAACAGGGGATAAACTTTTTCAATGAAACGTTGTTTATACCTATAAATCATTAATTATGAAATATAAAATAGTTATATATCTGTTGCTGTTGCTGAGTTTGTCTAGCTGTGCTTTATTTCGACCTTCGCCCAATAAGCTTTTTAAACGTGCACTACAAAATCAGCCTTATGATGTGGTGATTGTGCCAGGTGTGCCTTTTGATGGTAAGGAATGGACAATGGCCATGCGTGGCAGGGTAATTTGGGCTTCTTATTTAATAAAAAAAGGAATTGCCAATAAAGTTATTTTTTCGGGTGGGGCTGTTTATACTCCATACGTTGAAGCTAGAATAATGGCATTGTATGCCGAGCAATTAGGTGTTCCAAGAGAAAAAATACTTTTAGAAGAAAAAGCGGAACATAGTACAGAAAATATTTACAATTCCTATTGGATGGCAAAAGAAATGGGCTATACCAAAATAGCGGTGGCTACTGATATGTTTCAATCTAATTTGCTTATGGGATTTACAAAAAGAAGATTTAAACTTCCTGTTCATCACATTCCTTTTGTGGTAGATACGCTTAAAACTGTACACAATGTAAATCCTGTAATTGATCCTTCTTCGGCAAAAGTTGAAAACTTTAAATCAATTGTAGAAACACAATCAAAACGATATCGTTTCAGAGGTACTCGAGGAAAAAATATCAAATTTAAAAAGGAATAAAGTGATTGTTTATTCCTTTTAACAGGCTTCATTTTGCTATATTTGCGAGATGAGTCGTACCACTCTTTTTGTAGATGTAATTTTACCACTTTCAGTTCCCAATTTATACACGTATCGTGTCCCTTTTGATTGGAATGATTCTATTTTTATCGGACAAAGAGTTGTTGTGCAGTTTGGAAAAGGGAAGTTGTATTCTGCTTTGGTTCGAAGGGTTCATGAAGAGCCACCTAAACAATATGCTGCCAAATACATTGAATCTATTTTAGATACATCGCCAATTGTAAACGAAAAACAATTTGCATTATGGGAATGGATGTGCAATTATTACATGTGTACCATTGGTGAAGTAATGGTTGCTGCATTGCCTGGAGGTTTACGCTTATCAAGCGAAACAAAAATTATTTTAAATTCAGAATATAAAGCAAAGCTTCAGCAACAAGGAATTACTGATAAAGAATATTTAATCATTGATGCACTGGAGTTAAGAGAGGTGTTATCATTAACCGATATTGCTGAAATAGCTGAGCAAAAAACAGTATATCCCATTATAAAATCGTTGATTGAAAAAGGCATTGTTTTAATACAGGAAGAGCTGAAAGAAAAATTTAAACCCAAAATAGAAACATTTGTTGTCTTGGCGGATGAGTTGGAGGAGGAAAATAAATTAAAATTAGTATTTGATACATTAGAGAAAAAGGCGGGTAAACAATTGGATGTTTTAATGGCCTATATAAAGTTATCGGAGCGTTATTCAAAACAAAAAAAAGAAGTAAAACGAAAAGATCTTATAAAGCTGGTTGAAGGAAGTGAATCAGCTATAAAATCGTTAGCTAAAAAAAATATTTTTCACTTATATGAGCATGAAGTTGGTCGATTATCACCATTTGAAACAGAAAATAAAGTATCTGATTTAAACGAATTGCAACAGCAAACATTTAATTCAATAAAAACACAATTTGGAATAGATAAAAAATTATTAAATAAAGAAACAACTAAAGATGTTGTTTTGCTTCATGGAGTAACATCAAGTGGTAAAACAGAAATATATGTGAAGTTGATAGAAGAAACATTGGCAGAAGGGAAGCAAGTACTTTACTTATTGCCAGAGATAGCTTTAACAACACAAATTATAAATCGATTAAAAAAATATTTTGGAGAAGTAGTAGGTGTTTATCATAGTAAATTTAATGAAAATGAACGAGTAGAAATTTGGAACAATGTGTTAAATTCGGAAGTAATAAGTAAAGAAGATGTAGCTACACATCAACATCGTTTAATTATTGGAGCTCGTTCAGCATTGTTTTTGCCATTTAGTAATATCGGCCTTGTAATTGTTGATGAAGAGCATGATACATCTTTTAAGCAATATGATCCAGCTCCACGTTACAATGCTAGAGATGCAGCAATTTATTTAGCTCATATACATAAAGCAAAAACCTTACTAGGTTCGGCAACACCAAGTCTTGAAAGTTATTTTAATGCGCAAGAAGGTAAGTATGGTTTTGCCGAAATGAAACAGCGTTTTGGAGACATTCAAATGCCTGAAATTATTATTGCTGATGTAAAAGAGGCAAGCAAGAAAAAAATGATGAAGTCGCATTTTTCTCCTGTGCTTCTCGATCATATTACAATGGCATTACAAAATAAGGAACAAGTTATCTTGTTTCAAAATAGGAGAGGATTTGCTCCGCAATTAGAGTGTGATACATGCGCTTGGGTACCACAGTGTAATAATTGTGATGTTAGCTTAACTTACCACAAACACATTCATCAGTTGCGTTGTCATTATTGTGGCTATTCCACAAAACCGCCCGACAAGTGTGCTGCTTGTGGCGATACAAATGTAAAGATGAAAGGATTTGGAACCGAAAAAATTGAAGAAGAGTTGGCTATTTTTTATCCAACAGCTAAAGTAGCGCGAATGGATTTGGATACTACAAGAAGCAAGTTCGCTCATCAACATATTATTCAAAATTTTGAAGAAGGAAATGTTGATATATTGGTAGGAACTCAAATGGTTACAAAAGGATTGGATTTCGACAATGTAAGCATGGTTGGAATTTTAAATGCCGATAGTATGTTAAATTTTCCTGATTTTAGATCGTTTGAAAGAAGCTATCAGTTGATGGCACAAGTATCGGGTAGAGCGGGAAGAAAAAACAAACGAGGAAAAGTAATTATTCAAACGTACAATCCAGATCATAGCATTATTCAAAATGTTTTGAATAATGATTATCTAACAATGTACACCAATCAGTTGTTGGATCGTAAAAATTTTAATTATCCTCCTTATTAT
>JAEUTT010000039.1 GCA_016787165.1 Bacteroidia bacterium
GTAATAAATTTGAAGTAGATTGGGAAGGCGGACAAAAAACAGGATTCTTTTTAGATCAAAGAGAAAACAGAGCATTACTTGGCTCCTACTCTAATGAAAAAACTGTATTAAATACATTTTGTTATACAGGAGGGTTTTCTGTATATGCTGCAAACTCTGGCGCAAAAGAGGTTCACTCAATAGACATTTCAAAAAAAGCAATAGAACTAACTGATAAAAATATTGCTCTAAATAATATCAAAAACCATGAATCACATGCTGTTGATACTTTTGATTTTTTAAAAAACAAAGAAAACACTTACGACATTATTGTTTTAGATCCACCCGCATTTGCCAAACACCAAAATGTAAAACACAATGCAGTGATGGGTTACAAAAGATTAAATTATGAAGCCATCAAACAAATCAAATCAGGTGGTTTATTATTTACTTTTTCTTGCTCTCAAGTTGTCGACAAAAACACATTCAACAGTACAGTTATGGCTGCCGCTATTGAAGCAGGAAGAACAATTAGAGTTTTGCATCATTTATCACAACCAGCCGATCACTGCGTAAATATTTTTCATCCCGAAGGAGAATACTTAAAAGGATTGGTGGTGCATGTTGAGTAATTAAATGTATCTATTAAAAAACAAAATGACAAAAAAAGAGCGTTTCGAAAAAGTCATCGATTATTTTAGTGTTCACCAACCTATTGCTGAAACAGAGTTGCAATATAAAAGTCCATTTCAACTTTTAATTGCAGTTATACTCTCAGCTCAGTGTACCGATAAAAGAGTAAACATGGTCACCCCTACTCTATTCAATATATATCCCAAACCTGAGCTATTAGCCATAGCAAATAGCGATGAGGTATTTAACTACATCAGAAGTATTAGCTATCCAAATAACAAAGCAAAACATTTAGTTGGTATGGCAAAAATGCTAGTAAATGATTTCAACGGAATTGTGCCTTCAGAAATAAAAGAATTAGAAAAACTTCCTGGAGTTGGAAGAAAAACAGCAAATGTAATAGCATCTGTAGTTTACAACAAACCCGCAATGGCAGTTGACACACACGTTTTTAGAGTATCGGCACGCATTGGGCTTACAACCAATGCAAAAACACCTTTAGAAACGGAAAAACAACTAGTAAAATATATACCCGAAAATAAAATTGCGATTGCTCATCATTGGCTCATTTTACATGGAAGATATACTTGTATTGCAAGAAACCCAAAATGTGGAGAATGTAAACTAACAATGTATTGCAACTATTTTCAAAAAAAGAATAAAATATCTAAAAGTGAAAAATAAGCTATTTATATTTTTTGTTTTTTTACTTGTTTTAAACTGCTCACATACAACGGCTCAGGAAAAACAAAATTACAGCATTTACCTTATTGGAGATTGTGGTAAAAATGATTTTACAAATGGAAATTTACTCACTTTAAAAAATGAAATCAATGCAAATCCCAATAGTACTGTTGTGTTTCTTGGAGACAATATTTATCCTAGTGGATTAAACTTTGAAGATAAAAAATCTATATTAAAAATAAACGCTCAATTATCAATACTAGAAAACTATCAAGGTAAAGCATTTTTCATACCTGGTAATCACGACTGGGCAGCTCAAAAAAGAAATGGTCAGCAAGCCGTTTTAAATCAACAGAAATACA
>JAEUTT010000063.1 GCA_016787165.1 Bacteroidia bacterium
TTAATAAATACAGAAACTTGTACCCCTCTTCCTAAAAAAGAATTTGAAAGAAGGGCTAACGTTTTCGAAACAATTAAAAATGGAAGTGAATTAACAGCTAATGGAGTTAAATTATACCCAAACCCTGCCCAAGAAAAATTATATATTGAATTTGAAAACGAAGAAAATGAATCGGCAGAGTTTGTCTTGTATGATATAACAGGAAAAATTATTTTTGAAATTTCATTAAAAAGCAACACTAAAACTACTGAGCTTAATAATTTGGGAGTTGTGAATGGAATTTATTTTTACCGAATACTTAATAAAGATGGTGTTATTCAGCAAGGAAAATTAAATATTATAAAATAAATAGATTACTTAATTTAAGGCAAAAATCCCTGTGTGCAACACAGGAATTTGTCTTTAATCCCCCGTCAACATTACAACTAAAAACTTTGGTCAAATTTTTGTTACTTTTGTACATATCAGCTTAAAAAGATTAAAATTAAGAGTATGTTAAAGCAAGTACAATCACAAAAATTACTTCAAAAATTATCCCCTCAGCAAATTCAGCTGATGAAACTTTTGCAATTACCCACCATAGCATTAGAACAACGCATCAAAGAAGAAATGGAAATAAATCCTGCTTTAGAAGAAGGAAACGATACCGATGATGAGCCAAAAGATGAATTTGAAAACGAGGAATTTGAAGACACACAAACCAATGAAGATAACCAACGCGATGATTTTAGTTTAAGCGATTACATGGATGATGATGAAGGAGCATCCTATAAACTTAAAGCAAACAACACCAGCCCCGATGAAGAACGAAAAGAAGTTCCCTTTTCCGTTGGACTATCATTTCAAGATGTATTAGAAGACCAACTAGGAATGAAAAACCTTGACGATAGACAATACCTTATCGCCAACTACTTAATTGGTAACTTAGATGACGATGGATATTTACGCAGAGAACTATCTTCAATCGTTGACGACATTGCATTTTCACAAAACATTACCACCACCGAAAAAGAATTAGAAGAACTCCTTTTTGTCATACAAGATTTTGAACCAGCAGGCGTAGGCGCCAGAGATTTGCAAGAATGTTTACTCATTCAGCTTCGAAAAAAAGAACTACAAACACAAATAGTAGAACTAGCTACCGAAGTAATTGAAAAACAAATGGATGAATTTTCCAAAAAACATTACGATAAAATTTCCAAAAAACTAGAGATAGATGATGAAACCTTAAAAGAAGTAATTCATGAAATTTTAAAACTAAACCCTCGTCCCGGAAACTCAATGGCCGATGGTCAAAAAAGTTTTCAGCAAGTCATTCCAGACTTTATGATTACCAATGATGATGGAGAATTAAACTTAACCTTGAATTCACGCAATGCCCCCGATTTAAAAGTAAGCAAAGCATATAACCAAATGCTCGAAGAGTATTCAAAAGCAAAAGATAAAGCAAGCAAAGAAGCATCCATGTTTGTAAAACAAAAGCTAGATGGTGCCAGATGGTTTATTGATGCTATTCAGCAACGAAGTCAAACATTGTTATTCACCATGAATGCAATTATGAATTATCAAAAAGAATATTTTTTAGAAGGTGATGAAACAAAGCTAAAGCCAATGATATTAAAAGACATTGCAGAAATTGTTGGCTTAGATATTTCTACCGTTTCGCGTGTTGCAAATAGCAAATATGTTCAAACACCTTTTGGTACATTTTTATTAAAATCATTTTTTAGCGAATCACTTTCAACCGACTCAGGCGAAGAAGTTTCAACACGTGAAGTAAAAAAAATATTAGAAGAGTGCATTGGTGCCGAAAACAAAAAGAAACCACTCACCGATGATAAATTAGCAAAAATTTTAAAAGAAAAAGGCTATAACATTGCACGCAGAACCATTGCTAAATACCGAGAACAACTTGATATTCCTGTAGCACGTTTAAGAAAAGAACTCTAATAAATTATCCTTAATTGTGAATAGCAAACAAATTCAAGTAGAAGAAAAAGTAGCACATTTTTATTCAGCCCTTTTTCATCCTTTGTTAATGCCAACCTATGGTTGCGCAATCATTCTATTTACCCAAAATCCCGCACTCCTTTTTTTTTCAAACTATCTTAAGTTTTTTGTTTTAGGAATAACATTCGTATTTACTTTTTTATTACCTACACTCAATGCACTTATCCTATTAAAAATGGGCCGAATAAAAAGTTTACGTATGGAACATCCTTCAGAACGATCAATTCCGTTTTTTACTACAGCCATTTACTACTACTCCCTTTTTTACTTATTTAACAGCATTGATAATTTCCCTTCTATTTTTAAACTGCTCATATTAGGAGCAGGAAACTCCATTTTATTAGCCTTTTTCATAAACAAAACATGGAAAATAAGTGCACATGCAATTGGTTTAGGAGGAATAATTGCAGCATTAATTGCCGTGAGTAACGTTTTTCAGATAAACCTTGTTCCTATCATTAGCATTGCCATCATCCTTGCAGGCATTGTTTCATTTTCACGTTTAAGGTTAAATGCACACACTCCGGCTCAAGTATATTCAGGCTTTTTTCTTGGATTTTTAGTGATGAGCCTTCACTTGATATTTTTAAATTTTGTATAAATTTTACTTTTAATTGCTCTTTTCTGTAAAAAATAAGATTGTTTTTTATATATTTGGTTTGTAAAATTTAAACAAGCCATGATAACTAAAAATTCAATTAAATTTGTGTGTGTGATAGGTGTAACTTCATTGCTATTTGCATGTGGTTCATCCGAAGAAACCGATGATACAGTATCTTTAACAGATACATCTGTTGAAGTCAAAGAAAAAGATACAAAAGCACAAAATGTTTTTTATTCAATACCATCCCCAATAGAAACTACTAGCTTATTAAAAGCTGCAGGAGCTAAATACAATAAAATGTATCTAAACCCAATTGAAAATGTTTCTAAATACTCATCAGTAAAATCAAAAGCAATTAACCTAGGCGTTTATGGTTCCGATTTAAGTTTTACAAGCATATTTGATCAAACACAAGAGTCGATGTTATATTTGCGTTGTGCAAACAAACTATCTGCTGGATTAGGAATAAATGGCGCTTTTGATGATAAAACTACAGCTCGATTAGAAGCAAACTTAGAAAATAGAGATTCATTACTTAC
Organism: Bacteroidia bacterium; assembly: GCA_016787165.1. GTDB lineage: Bacteria > Bacteroidota > Bacteroidia > 2-12-FULL-35-15 > 2-12-FULL-35-15 > 2-12-FULL-35-15. Next base: position 3,154 of record JAEUTT010000063.1, read on the forward strand.
CATCATCTCCGATTCATATTGGAATGCTGATTCCTATTTAAAAGATAACGGACAACCAGGCGTTTCTGCTTTAATTATTGCTGGTGGTTGGATGGAAGGATTGTACATTGCAACACAAATTGCAAACACAACAAATAATACTGAAATTATTAAACGAATTGGAGAGCAAAAACTATCCTTCGACAATTTAATAGCTTTACTTGATAGCCACAAAACAGAAAGTGAATCAGTTGCTGAAGTATTAGCAATGCTAATGCCTTTAAAAGAAGCATTTGATAGTGTAGAAGCTAAATCGGGCGAAACTACCGTTAGTACTGATAAAGAAAATGGTGTAACTACCATTGGAAACAATAGCTCTTATACAATGACACCAGAGCAATTAAAACTTATTTCACAAAAAACTGCTGAAATAAGAAACAAAATGATACAATAGTTCGTAGAACACGTTGATGAAACATGTTAAAATTAGTGCAGTCATCGCTTTTATTGCTTTGACACTTTTTTCTCTGCCTACTCAAGCGCAGTGTAACGCATATATCAAGAAAAAATGCTTACCTAATTTACAACCATTTACTCATAACGGGCAAATGAGCACAACTACCGTTACAGCCGGTCAAAGCGCTGAGGTGAATCTTACTTTTTATTCCGGCCAAGATTATAGAATTTACATTTGCTCACAAGAAATACTAGGTGAATGTAGCTTCAAAGTGATGGATCAAAACAGAAAGGTGGTATTTGATAGCGAAAATCATAGTAACCCCGATTTTTGGGATTTTAAAGTAAAATCAAGCCAACAATTCATCGTTGAAGTTAAAACACCTGTTTCAGAATCCACAAACTCAATTATCCCCAGTGGTTGCGTAACCATTTTAGTAGGGTTTAAAAAAGATTAATCTTCTTGTTTACAATTTCCATTTAACTGGTTGATATTTATTATCAATAGTTTATTCCCCATTCAAAAAAAAACAAGACATTAGAGCTCGTGGAAATTTTAGGTTACATCGCAGCTGTTTTAATTGGAATATCTCTTGGCTTAATTGGTGCTGGAGGCTCTATTCTAACAATCCCTGTATTGGTTTATTTATTAGGCATTGCACCTATTCATGCTACATCATACTCTTTATTTATTGTTGGTATATCAGCTACAATTGGCGTTTTTAGATATTTAAAAAACAATTTGGTTTGTATTCGAACTGTTTTTGTTTTTGGTATTCCTTCTGTCATCAGTATTTTTATAACAAGAAAATATTTACTTCATAAAATTCCATCGGTAATTCTTACTATTGGAGACTTTGAGATAACTAAAAATATTGGCTTAATGCTTTTGCTTGCAATTTTAATGATTATTGCATCCTATTCAATGATAAAAAAGCCAAGCATCATTAGAGTTGACCCACAAGTAAATAATACTCAGTACCGTTACTTTTTAATATTTCAACAAGGAATTATTGTTGGTTTGCTTGTCGGACTTGTTGGTGCGGGAGGTGGTTTTTTAATTATTCCGGCATTGGTAATGCTTGCCAAACTACCCATGAAAAAAGCAGTAGGAACATCATTAGCCATCGTTTCTTTGAACTCCATAATCGGTTTCTTAAGCGATTTTGGTGTTCATCAATTTAATTGGAATTTTTTAATGCTATTCACCGCTTTGGCAATTGTTGGAATTATAATGGGAAGCTACTTTTCAAAGTTTGTTAGTGGCGCTAAACTTAAACCACTATTTGGTTGGTTTATATTGCTGATGGGCTCATACATTATCATTAAAGAATTAATGTTTTAATGTTAATGATTGTAATAAAAGTCACTAAATAGTTCCATTACATTGTTTTATCTTTGTACCATAATTTTAAAATTAAACTAAAATGTATATCGAACAACTTTATACAAATTGCTTGGCTGAAGCAGCCTATTATATTGAATCAAACGGAGAAGCTGTTATCATTGATCCGTTAAGAGACACAATGCCCTATGTTCAGTTGGCCGAAAAAAGAAATGCAAAAATTAAATACATTTTTGAAACACATTTTCATGCCGATTTTGTATCAGGACATATTGATTTAGCAAAAAAAACAGGAGCAGTAATTGTTTACGGACCTACTGCCGAAACAGGTTTTGATAGCTTAGTAGCAAAAGACCAAGAACTATTTTCGGTGGGCAATATAAAATTAAAAGTGCTTCATACTCCTGGACAT
>JAEUTT010000071.1 GCA_016787165.1 Bacteroidia bacterium
TTTTCTACTTGATAGATATACAGTGTCATTGGCTCTGTTATAATACAAAGTGCAATTTCTTTTTTGTTTATCCAGCAATGATAACCTACAGAATCTATTTCATTGATAATACAAGAAGGTTTTTCACCAGTTATTGGAAATTCCCACAAGCGTTGTGTGCTGTCTGATTCCACCATTACTACCGAAATTTTTTTACCATTGGGCATAAAGGTTGGAGAATATTCGCTGGTAAGAGTATTTGTAAATTGAATGGTTTGTTTTGTTTTTAAATCATATTTATAAATATCCGACTGTTTTTCATCACGAATAGAAGTGTATAAAATGTATTTTCCATCAGGAGAAAAAGTGGGTTGGTTGTCGTAACCGCTTCTATTTGTAATGTTTTGTGGATTCGAAAGCCAGATAGAATCTTTATTCTTATTTATATCGAGTAGCCAAATGTCTGTATTTGGAAGCTGCGCATAAGTAGCTATTGTGTTAAAAAAAAATAGAAAGGTTATCGTTTTTTTTATTTTCATTTAAATTATTATCTCACTCTATGAATAAGTTGTTATTTCACAACGCTCTGTATCGGCTTACCTGTACAGCCATTTGGGAACTGAATATTTAATATCATGGCCAACGTGGCCGCAATGTCTGTAATATTTATATCTTCTGTTGTGCTTCCCTGTTTGATATTCCAACCATAGAAAATCAATGGAACGTGTGTGTCGTAACTATAAGGTGAACCATGTGTAGTTCCGTAATGTGGAAAGTCAACATAACCCGGAGCATAATTTACCAGTACATCTCCTGAGCGATTAGCATGATATCCTTTTTGCATCAAGTAACGTGCACCTTCTGTAAATTGAGTGTTATTAAGCGTTGTAGCCGTTAATACTTCTGATACATTTTCCGCTTTTTGTACAAAGTTGGCTACATCTTCTTGTATTTGTTGAAGCACTAACTTTTTAGTTTCAATGAGTTGACGATTAAGAAACAGTTGTTGGTTAGAGTAGGATAGTAATAATGAATCGCCATAGTTGGCTGCTAAATATTTTTTTACATCTTTTTCTAATTTATTTTCATTTACATAACCTGCCGGAATTTTTAAATCCATTAAATAAGCAGGAACTTCGGGCGCAGCATGATCTGCTGTTAAAAAAATCAAAGAATTTCCTTGTCCAACTTGTGTTTCAATAAATTTTATTAACTCAGCTAAGTCTTTATCCAATCGTAAATAATTATCCTCTTGTTCTACCGAATTTGGTCCGTACAAATGTCCAATATAATCGGGTGATGAAAAAGAGATGGCTAAAAAATCAGTTGCATTCTCTTTACCTAAATTTTCGGATTTAATAATTTCCATTGCAAAATCTTTGGTAAGTGTATTTCCAAAAGGTGTACTGCGAATCATTCCTAAGCCACCATTCTTTTCATATAAATTAGGTAAATTATGCGGAAAAACAGGTTTGGTTTCTCCTTTGGCTACAAATTCATATTTGTTGTCATCGGCAACGCTTTCGGTATACTCCGTAATAGGTAACAATGTATTCCAAGATTGTGAAAGGTATTTTTTTGCTAATTCTTTTTTATTGAATTCTTGTACATAAGCAGGCAATTCATTCATGTAAAATGTGCTGGAAATAAATGAACCAATGCTTCCGTCAAACCAATAAGCTGCATTTGCAGTATGCCCGGCAGGCAAAATAGCACTTCTGTCTTTTAATGCAATGCCAATTACTTTTGATTTCATATTGGATGAAATACGTAATTCATCGGTAATGGTGGTAGTAAGCATATTTGCCGGTGATCGCTTTCCTTCTTTGGCTGTTGTGCCAACACCTGTTACTTTATTGTCCTCGGCACAGTATAAATTTTTGGCTGTTTTTTTATCATACCAATCATTTGCTATGATTCCATGAACACTGGGCGTAGTTCCTGTATAGATGCTTGCATGTCCCGGTCCGGTATAAGTTGGCACATAATTAAAATTGGTATTTTTACAAAAAAAACCTTGATTCACTAATTTTTTAAAACCATCATTGCCAAATTTATTCCAAAAACGATAGATGTAGTCGTATCGCATTTGATCAATAACTATACCTACAACTAATTTAGGTTTTTCATTTTCTTTTGTTGTTGTTGATTTTTTTGTTTGTGCGCAGGCAACAATTGAACTGAATATGGATAAAAATAAGATGTATTTTTTCATTACTTAAGATTGTTTTGTTAAAATATAAATGAGCGAAATACAAACAGCAACACTAACTATAATGTTAGTGATTGCAATTAATAAATTGCCAGAGCGCATTAATTCAATTGTTTCGTAACTAAATGTTGAAAATGTACTAAATCCTCCACAAAATCCTATAATTATGAGTGTTTTTAACGATGAATTCGTTCCGAGTTTTTCACTAAAATAAGTAATCGTTAATGCTAAAATGATACAACTTAAAACATTTGAAATTAAAGTAGCTAATGGGAATGCAGATTTAAAATTCGATTTCACCAATTCCGAAATGCCATATCTTACAATACTTCCAAATCCACCACCTAAAAAAACTAACAGTATATTATTCATGTGTTATTCTGTTATCAATTAATAGAAATGTTTTATACATTATTATTCCTACTACAATTCCTAATAATGCTCCCACTGAAATGTCAGCAGGATAATGAACACCATTATATATTCTACTGTA
>JAEUTT010000086.1 GCA_016787165.1 Bacteroidia bacterium
CACAGTACAAAAGAAAATTAAAAAGGAAAAAACAAAAAAAGCGAAGAGCACAATTATAAAATTGTTTAAAACACCGTTCGTAACTATGTGAATGTACTATAAAAAAACAAATTCAAAAAAGTACTTTTGCTGTATGACAAAGTGGTATCGCATCATCAGTATTTTTTTGATTAGCTTGTTAATGGCACAAAGCCTTGGCTCATGCCGAAGCAAGGGCCCCTACAACCCTTATTTAAAGATGAAAACTAAGCCAAGCGAAAAGCAGGCAAAAGAAAATAAAAAAGCAATCAAAAAAGGAAACAAAGCTTACCGTAAAAAAGAAGAAAGTAGCCGTAAACATTTATTTGGTCGAAAACATGCGAAATAATTTATGTCAATGAAATTAAAAACTTCATTGTATCTATTCCATCTGCATAATCCATTAATGTAGGACATTGTGCCTGACCAAAAGAAACCGCATTTTTAATTTCGGTAATATTCGAAACAATGCATTGAATTTGATCGTTCTCCTCTTCTAAACGTTTATTTAAATCACTTACATTTTCATACGTTTCATAAAACAATACTCCAATGGGTGACGAATAAGAAGCGTCTTGCTTAAGCAATAAAAAATTATTATCCAATAAGGATGGATCACTTTTCATTAAATACACCGTACGATTATATTCATAATTATTGGCATATTTATTATTGTTTACAACGTTTTGAAATTCAAAAATTGATTCGTAAAAAATATCAAAAATATAGTTTTTAGGAACAAATAATTTAGACACATTTCTACACCCCAAACCAAAATAAGTGAATACATCCTTCCCTAGCTCTTTTAATTCATCTGTTGATTCATTGCCACTTAACACAGCTATTGAGTTTCTGTTTTTACGAATGATATGAGGATATTTTCCAAAATAATATTCGAAATAACGAGCTGTATTATTACTACCGGTAGCAATTACAGCATCCATTGATTTTAATTGTCCTTCGGTAAATTCAATATATGATTTAAATTCAGGTTCAATTTTAATTAACACTTTAGCAACAAAAGGTAATAATAATTTATCATCGCTCGACAGCTTACCAATAAACTTATTCCCGGAAACAAGCACACATAAAAAATCATTAAATCCAACCAATGGGACATTACCAGCCATCACTACCGCAACACTTTTTGGCGAAACATCATTTTTGAATTGATGAACATAAAGAGAAAGCCAATTTAATAATTGCTCTTCGTTTAAAGCACTTGAAAGTGCAGCAATGGCATTTCTAACATTATCTTCGGTAAACCAAGGATTATATATTTTAACCGACTGAATAAGTAATTGAAAATCATCATAAAAAAGTGCGTTCAATTTATTTTCAGAAGCTTTTACTCCTTCTTTCTCAAATTGTTTTAAAAACAGTCCTAGTTCAACAAATGCTTTTACGCGAGTATCTATATTCATGGTAGTAGTAAATAGAGTGCGAAATTAAGAATAAAACTCAAGGATGCTATTTTTCAGCCAATGTTGGTGTTGTCACCAACATACAAAAAGTTCTTTACAGGTTCAGCCAATGTTGGTGTTATCACCAATATACAAAAAGTTCTTTACAGGTTTCAGCCAATGTTGGTGTTATCACCAACATACAAAAAGTTCTTTACAGGTGATAACACCGGCAAAGGAAAAAAAATTAAACCTCTAAATAGCAAATCTTCCAACTGATTTTTAAAATACTGATGCAAATCAGTTAATATTATTTTTAAATGTAAAATTCATTCATTAAATTTGTTCCTATGAAATCAATCGGAAAATCTTTTATCATCGATATCAAGCGTGTTACTAAGCGCAATCCTGAGTAGTTTCCATCATCATTTACTTGCATATAGCAAGTTTTTATCTACATTACATTTATTTATTTATTAATTTCTAATTTCTATTCAATGCCTATATACCATAAACTGGGGAACATTCCTCACAAACGACACATTGCATTTGAAAATCCAAAAGGTGGTTTGTATTACGAACAACTTTTTGGAACCGAAGGGTTTAATTCCCACTCTTCATTGATGTACCATGTACATCGCCCTACACAGGTAAAAGAAATCATTAAATCGTATAGTGTTGCGCCAAAAATTGCTGTCGACAAAAACATTAAATCACTTTTATTGAGTGGTTTTGATGTGGCTCCTGCCGATGATTTTTTAGACAGCCGTAAAGCAATGCTTGTAAATAGTGATTGTACCATTGGATTGGCAGCACCACGCAAATCGTTACGCGATTATTTTTACAAAAATGCCGATGCTGATGAAATGATTTTTATTCACAAAGGAAAAGGTAAATTACGCACCTTTTTAGGAAACATTCCTTTTGAATATGGCGATTATTTAATCATCCCTCGTGGAATGATTTATCAAATAGATTTTGAAACAAATGATAATCGTTTGTTTTATGTAGAATCATTTGCGCCATTTCATACACCTAAGCGTTATAAAAGCTCATCCGGACAATTATTAGAACACTCTCCATTTTGTGAGCGTGATTTTAAATTACCAACCGAGCTAGAAACATTTGACGAAAAAGGTGACTTTATCATCAAAATAAAAAAAGAAGGAATGATACATGAAATGGTGTATGCCACACATCCGTTTGATGTAGTAGGTTGGGATGGATACAATTTCCCATACGCATTCAGCATCCATAACTTTGAACCTATTACAGGACGTGTGCATTTACCACCACCTATTCATCAAACATTTGAAACATCTGCGTTTGTAGTATGTTCATTTGTTCCTCGTTTGTACGACTATCATCCAAAAGCAATACCCGCACCGTATAACCACAGTAATGTGGATAGTGATGAAGTGTTGTATTATGTAGATGGTGATTTTATGAGCCGAAATAACATCAAACAAGGACATATTACTTTGCATCCAAAAGGTATTCCACATGGCCCTGCACCGGGAGCAATGGAGCGCAGTATCGGACAAAAAGACACACACGAATTAGCGGTGATGGTAGATACGTTCCGCCCACTAATGGTTACCGAAGATGCACTAAAAATTGATGATGGGAAGTATTATAAAAGTTGGGTGGAGTAATTTGCTAGTAAGCTAATGTGATAATTAGCTAATGTGATAATTGACGATGAGATTTACAGATAACCCTAAATACAAAGACAATATAATTTTAAAACTTAGTTTTGAATTGGCTGTTGGAGTTATAAAGTTTTCTGAATAGTTGGATAAAATAAAAAAGTACACCATCTCAAATCAAATTCTTCGTTCAGGAACAACAATAGGCGCAAATATTAAAGAAGCTCAAAATGCAGAAAGCAAATTAAACTTTATTCACAAACTAAAAATATCTTCAAAAGAAGCAGATGAATTAGAATATTGGCTTTTATTATGTAACGAAGTAGAATCATATCCTAACGCAGATGCTTTATTAGAACAATTGACAACAATTAAAAAGCTTTTAAATAAAATAATTTCAACAAGTAAAAATGTAAAACCTATAATTAGCTAATTATCACATTAGCCAATTATCTAATTAAATTAAAATATGGCAAAAGAAGTAAAAAGTGTAGACTACGGTTTAGAGAAAATTTTTGAAGGAGCACAAGATTTCCTTCCATTATTGGGAACCGACTATGTAGAATTTTATGTAGGAAATGCGAAGCAATCCGCACATTATTATAAAACAGCATTTGGTTTTCAATCACATGCTTACAAAGGGCTTGAAACAGGTTCAAGAGATGAAGTATCGTATGTTTTAAAACAAGATAAAATACGTTTAGTACTTACCACACCGCTTAATAGTAAATCGCCAATTAATGAGCATTTACGTAAACATGGTGATGGTGTAAAAGTAATTGCTTTATGGGTAGAAGATGCAACCAAAGCTTGGGAAGAGACTACCAAACGTGGCGCAAAATCATTTATGGAGCCAACAAAAGAAAGTGATAAAGATGGTGAAGTAATACGATCCGGAATTCATACTTATGGCGATACTGTACACGTATTTGTTGAACGTAAAAAATACGATGGAATATTTTTACCGGGGTTTGTAGAGTGGAAAAGCGATTACAATCCAACACCGGTTGGATTAAAATACATTGACCACATGGTAGGAAATGTAGGTTGGGGCGAAATGAACCAATGGGTAAAATGGTACGAAGATGTGATGGGATTTGTAAACTTTCTTTCATTTGATGATAAACAAATACATACCGAATACTCTGCCTTAATGAGTAAAGTAATGAGTAATGGAAATGGAAGAATTAAATTCCCGATAAATGAACCGGCAGAAGGAAAAAAGAAATCACAAATTGAAGAGTATTTAGATTTTTATGAAGGACCTGGCGCACAACACATTGCAGTGGCTACCGATGATATTATAAAAACAGTAGCTGAATTAAGAGCAAGAGGTATTGAATTTTTACCACCGCCACCACAAGCCTATTACGATGAAATACCAGCACGCTTAGGAGTACACCGCGATATGATGAAAGAAGATATTAAAGAATTACAAAAACTTTCTATTTTGGTGGATGCCGATGAAGAAGGATATTTATTACAAATATTTACCAAACCGGTAGAAGACCGCCCTACCCTTTTCTTTGAAATTATACAACGTATGGGAGCAAAAGGATTTGGAGCAGGAAACATTAAAGCATTGTTTGAAAGTATTGAACGCGAACAAGCAAAAAGAGGAACATTATAAACATTATTTCTTCTTCACAAATACAAACAGCCTCAACAAATGTTGAGGCTGTTTTTTATAGCTAAAAAGCATTCAAAAATTATTTCTCCGTTTGATACTTTATAAAAAATGAATATATTTGATAAAGTAAATAAAGCGCTATTGAGTAGCGGGTATACACCCGTAACTTGGCGGATAACCGCTATTGAGTAGCGGGTATATACTAGTCATGTGCAATAGCATAAAACCAGACAATGATTAAAGTTGACTTTAAGACAAGAAAAGAGAAAAGAGATTATGACGATAAGGAGCGTGATGTAACTTATCTAGTAATAAATGGAATTAGTGACAAGAGTTCGTTTTATTCGAATGACAAAATCCCCTATTCCTATTCTCATTTTTACAATGAAAAAGTAATAGAGCTACTTAAAAAGCAATCTTTTTCTGAAATAGGCAAAATATTTACCAAGATTGGATTTGGATTAGATATTGAGTGGTGGGACAATTGGATTGACGTAGATGTATATTGCAATAAATATTACGAAATAAAGCCACCTTGCATTAAACTTAATCTTCAGATTCAAGAATGGGAACATTGGGCAAAGCCGTGGAGTATTTCAAGTGTGGCAAAACAATTTGAAGTCAATGTCAAAGAGCTTAGAGACATCAAAATAAAATATTGGCAAGAAGACGATGAATCTATTCTCAACGGTTTTGGGGTTGAATACTACCCAACAGATATGAATTCAGTTATTGGTGAAGAACTTTCCAAAATCCTAGACATAGTAAAAGATATCGTAGTTAAAACAAATAAAAATCTATTGACTTCCATTGATAGTGAAGCTGTTTTGACTTTCTTTCAGTTTCCCGATGAAATTAAAACGGCATGTAAACAATATTTGATCTATTTCACTCAGTTCATTTCAGACATGGGAATCGAAGTGGACACAGAGTTAAAGGAAGAATTAAATCATACACTTTTTAAAATTGTTCCTAAAGACAAGACCGAAAGCTTAGATAAGATACGTGAAGCATTAAATATATACCTAACTTCTCCAAGCAATAAGGACTTTCAAGTTCAACTAGCGAATCAAACAGACATAGCAGTAAAACAATGGGAAGCTAATTATTACCATTTAAAATCTCAGCTATCACTGGCACAGAGCCTTCTTCAAGCCAAAGATGCAACAATAGAAATGTTGCAGCTTTCAAATTACCAATACAAGCAATTGCTAGAATCTCATAGTGCTAAAAAAGAATCTGAAAAGGAAGAGGTTATAAAAGGAATTGTTGCTGTAAAAAAATACGAAGGAAAAGGTTTTACGGTAGACTTTGCAGAACTTTTCAGAAGACTTAAGAGAAAATCAATAAATGAGAGCTACAGCACATAACACCACCTAGGTAAAATGCTTATTTTGTGCAAGCTGCAAGCGCAATTTTTCAATGGTGTAAACTTTTTGCTGGCGCTTGCAATGAATGGTAGTAAGTATTTATTAAGTTTGTGAAAACAATAAAGGAGACCTGCAAGTAAAGTCGCACTTCACCTAGCTGGTTTCCGTTATGCGGCATTCTAAACTACACCAAGACAATGAGATTAAAAGCAATAAAAATTAAAAACTTCAGGAGCTATATTGACGAAGCAACAATCACAATTGACGACTTAACAGCAATTGTTGGTAAAAATGACGCAGGTAAATCGACCATACTTGAAGCACTTGAGATATTCTTCAACAACGAACTGATAAAGATTGAAACAGCGGATGCCGCACAAGGTGGGACATCAACAGATGTTTGCATCACTTGTGTATTTGACAATCTTCCAACAACATTAACAATCGATACAAGAGCAGCAACAACATTGGCGGACGAATATCTACTCAACATCGACAATGATTTAGAAATTATTAAAGTTTTTAATTGTAGTCTAAAAACGCCTTCAACTTCTATTTTTGTAAGAGCCAACTATCCAACAGCGACAAATTGCAATGACCTTCATAGACTAAAAAATGATGATTTAAAAACTCGTCTTACAACCATTGGAATTACGACAACTGGAATCGACCAGCGTTCTAATGTGCAAATCAGAAGAGCAATTTGGGCAAACGAAACCAATTTGAATAGACGACCTTCTGTTATTTCACTTGAAGAAGAAGACGGAAAAAAAGTGTGGGCGAAATTAAAAGATGAGTTGCCTTTATATGCTTTATTTCAATCTGACAGAGCATCAAAAGATGATGATAGTGAAGTGCAAGACCCAATGAAACTTGCAATTAAAGAAGCAATTGCCTCTGTCCAAACAGAACTTGACCACATCAAAAATATTGTTCAAACGAAAGCACAAGAAGTTGCACAACGGACACTTGACAAGTTAATGGAAATGAGTCCAGAATTGGCTCAAGACTTAACCCCACAATTTAAAACTGAGCCGAAATGGGACTCCCTTTTTAAATTAAGTTTAACTGACGACAATCAAATTCCTATCAACAAAAGAGGAAGCGGAACAAGAAGATTAATCCTTATCAATTTTTTTCGTGCAGAAGCAGAAAGAAAGCAAATTGCCCAAAATGCAAGAGGTGTGATTTACGCAATTGAAGAGCCTGAAACCTCTCAGCATCCTTCAAACCAAAAAATGCTTATCGAGGCATTGATTGACTTATCAGACAAACCTAATTGCCAAGTTTTATTGACCACTCACGTTCCAAATCTTGCTGGCTTAATTCCAGTTAACAATTTAAGATTTGTCAAAAATTCTGCAACAGGAAAAGAAGTTACTAATCAATGTAATGACACAACACTTGAAGAAATTTCAAATCAATTGGGAGTATTACCTGATAAACGTATTCAACTATTACTATGTGTTGAAGGACCAACGGATGTAGATTTCTTTACTAATATCTCAAAAATTCTAAACGCCAACGACCCAACAATTCCAAATTTAGAAATCGAAAAAAGAGTTGCAATATTACCTCTTGGGGGTTCAACACTCAAACAATGGGTCGACAATTCTTATTCAAGAAATCTACAATTGCCAGAAGTTCATATCTACGATAGAGACATTGCAACTCCTCCAACATATCAACCTGCTGTTGACACTGTAAATGCAAGGACAGATGGTTCTTGGGCGACTTTGACAAATAAAAGAGAGATTGAAAACTACATTCATCCCGATGCAATTCAAGAAGTTTTCAATGTAGCAATAACATTTACTGACACTTGTGATGTTCCTGACATTTTGAAAACTGCTGTTAACCTTGACACAACAAATCCATTTTATCAATTGGGTAGTTCAAGGGCTAAACGACTGATGAATGAATTTGCAACAACAAAAATGACCGTAGCAAGAATTTCAGCAATTGACACGGATAACGAAATTGACAATTGGTTGAGACAAATAGCGAATAGACTGACATAAAATGAGTAAAGAATGACTGTGCAAAACAACAACATACAGAAATATAAATAAACTATGGCAGACTTTAAAGGAGAAAGAGTAGAAAAGGACGGACCAACAAAAAAGATTTTGTTCTATCACGACACAGTTGCCGGTATCAAGCAACTATCAAGTGAAATATACAAAAAGACTGATCAAATAGTTCACTATCCAAGAGGCTTTGAGGGTGGCGACAAGTATAATACAATCAAGAAGTTTACATATTTGGGCTTCAAAGGCAAACTACCTGTTGGAGTAGTGAAGTCAATAACTTTTGGTTGGGGTTTTACCAAAACACTTAATCCTTTTGCATATTATTTGAATGACAATCACGACATTGACGAAGTAATTATTGAGAAAGGCGGGAAAGTAGATTTAGATTTAACCAACAAGAAATTGTATCTAAATGAAAAAAGTTTAGAAACACTTCAAAACGCATTTAGCAGTATCTTCAAAAAAAACAGAGACGAAGTTGACTTTGTTTTAAAGGTTAATCTTCATTCCCTTTTTCCTTCGAAAATATCAAGTCCACCTAAGACTTATATTTCAAATGCGTTAGCAACTTCACTAGCTTCTTGGGGCAACGCAATTGACGAATTTTCAGACGCAGACAAGAATGCAATCAAAGACTTATTTGACAAACTATCAATTGGGACTGACTTCTTAACAAAAGACGCTTTGGCAAAAACCAAAGAAATTGTTGACAATAAATATATTCAAGAAACTTTGAAAAAATACAAAGACCTGATGAAATTAAAAACCGATGGAGACGGTTTGGAAAAACAATGGCAAGAATTTTTAAAGGACAATAGCTGGATATTCTCTTCAATATTTGCCCAACCAGTAATTTTATATAAACGAGAAGCATACGTTGGAGGAAAAACTATTGATAATCAGAACGGAAAGTTCAACGACTTTTTAATTAAAAATAGTTTAAGTGATAATGTTTCATTCTTAGAAATTAAAACCCATAAGACGAAAATGTTGGATAATACTTCATATCGAGGTGAAGATGTTTATAGTGCGACAAAAGACCTTACTGGTTGTATTGTTCAAGTTCTAAATCAACGTGACAATTTTCAAAAAGAGTTTTATGCGACAAAAGGAAAAAGTAAAGGCAAAGGAAATTTTGAAACATTCAATTCAAAGTGTGTAGTTCTAATTGGTTCAACAAAGGACTTAGACGAAAATCAAAAATATTCCTTTGAGCTTTTCAGAAGTAATAGCAGAGACGTTGAAATTTTGACCTTTGACGAACTTCAGACCAAAATAGAAAGTTTGCAAAAACTTATGACAACGAAATGACAGACAAGAAAGAAGAACGACCGCATAACAGGCGTTTGGCAAAAAAAGCGGGTTCAGTGCTTAAATGAAGCTTTGTACTTCGTATTAGGTTCGGTGCAGGCAGACAGTTTAGTGCTTCGAAATCACCAACTGCGGCAAGTCTAAAGGTTAGCTTGGCTTATACTCATAAAAGCATTTTTAAAATTTAGGATAAAATGAATTAGTTTATATATGATACGTATTTTAAAAATTATTTCAATTTCACTATTAGTACTTACAGCTATAAATGCTGCTGTTGCAGGTGTATTGTTTATAATTGATCCTTCGGGACAAAAAATGGGAATGTCAATTTCATATATAAAAGATTCGCCATTCAAATCATTTTTAATTCCTGGAATAGTTTTACTAATCGTAAACGGACTTTTAAATTTTATTGCCGCATTTTTTCT
>JAEUTT010000102.1 GCA_016787165.1 Bacteroidia bacterium
CATGTGGAGGTATTTTAGAATCATCGCCCAATAAACCATGAGCTAAATGAGAAGGTAAAATTAAAACCGCTTTGTCACCTACATGTAAATATTGAATCCCTTCATGCAATCCACTTTCAACATGATCTTGTCCAATCATAAACTCTTTTGGCCCATTTTCTTCTGAAGTATAACAAACAGTACCGTCTAACAAACTTATTTTATAACTTACTTTTGCCAGTTGCATCAATTCTGCTTTTGCTCCAGTACCTGGTTTCACTATCATATATCGCAATCCAGTTCCGGTGGTTGTCATTTTCCAGCCTCTGTGGTTCACATATTGATCAATTTCATCGCTTTCTTTTTTGACATACATTTTATTGGCTTCAATTAATTTATCTTGAAACTCTTTGCTTTTTAAATTTGTTTGTTTGCTTGTTTTTTTACCATCACCGCAAGAAGCAGCTACAGATAGAACTACGGCAATTGTAATAAAAAAACAATTTTGAAGGTATGTCATAGAGTTTATTTTTTATTCAATTCTTTTTTATAATCAGGTAATAGAGAAACGAATTTTTTAATTGTTTCTTTCATTGATTGCTCGCTCATTCCTCCTGCTGCATTTGCGTGTCCTCCACCTTTAAAATGATTTCGTGAAAACAAGTTTACATTAAAACTTCCTTTTGAGCGAAATGATGCTTTAATAATACCATCGCGCTCCACAAAAAAAGCAGCAAACCTTATTCCTTTAATCGACAATGCATAATTTACAACACCCTCTGTATCACCTTTTTTATAATTGTATTTTTTTAATTCTTTGTCGGTTAAACTAAAAAATGCAGTTTTGTATTCTTTTAAAACAGTTAGTTTTTCGCCTAAACTAAAACCTAACAGTTTAATTTTATCTTCGGTACTATCATCATAAATACGGTTATGTATTTCAGCATTTTCAGCACCATATTTCATTAAATCAGCAACCACTAAATGTGTTTTAGCGCTGGTAGATGGAAAACGGAAAGAGCCCGTATCTGTCATAATGCCTGTATATAAACAGTTGCCAATATTTTTGTCTAATAATTTTTTGTCAGACATAAGGCAAATAAAATCGTATACCAATTCGCAAGTAGAACTTACATTTACCGTGTGTAGCATATAATTTGCAAAGTCTTCGGGTTGTAAGTGATGATCAATAATAAATTTTATTGCTTTTGACTTTGCAATTTCATCTCCCAATTTATCAATTCGTTTTAAGGAGTTAAAATCCAAACAAAAAATAAGTTCGGCTCCTGCAACTATTTTTTTAGCTGTGGTTGCTTTTTTAGAAAAATCAATAGCTTTATTATTTCCAGGCAACCAATGTAAAAATTCGGGATAATCATTAGGAGTAATAACGGTTACCTTATGATTTTTTTTTATCAAATAATTATATAAACCAAGCGATGAACCCATTGCATCACCATCGGGCGACCAATGTGTTACTATTACAATTTTTTTTGGTTTTGCCAATAAGGCTTTTACTTCCTTTACTTGTTTTGTATTCACTCGATTTTGATTTTAGGCATACAAATTTACAATAAATAATTAGTATTAATAGAGTTTATAGATGAAGCTTCAGCACACTTGCCATCTTGTCAGTATTTATCCATTGGCATACGATTTGAAAACCTTAGCGCACATTTATAATTTTTAATTCATAAACTTAATTTTAATACAGCCATGAGTACAGGAAAAATTAATGTTCAAACAGAAAACATTTTCCCAATTATTAAAAAATTTCTTTACAGCGACCATGAAATATTTTTACGAGAGTTGGTTTCCAATGCTGTAGATGCTTCTCAAAAATTAAAAACACTTGTTTCTTTAGGTGAATCAAAAGCTACACTCGGCAATTTAAAAGTAGAAGTAGTAATTGACAAAGCATCAAAAACACTTACCATTAAAGACAATGGTATTGGTATGACTGCCGAAGAAATTGAAAAATACATTACTCAAATTGCATTTAGTGGTGCCGAAGAATTTGTAAATAAATACAAAGACAAAACACCTGAAGCAAATGCCATTATTGGTCATTTTGGATTAGGATTTTATTCTGCTTTTATGGTGGCAAAGAAAGTAGAAATTCATTCTTTATCACACCAAGAAGGAGCAAAAGCGGTTCGTTGGGAATGCGATGGAAGCCCTGAATATAAATTAGAAGAAACAACAAAATCTCAAAGAGGTACTGATATTATATTGCATATTGCCGATGATTCAGAAGAATTTTTAGAAGAAGCTCGCATCAGCACATTATTAAATAAATACTGCAAATTTTTACCTGTCGAAATAAAATTTGGAACACGTAAAGAAGGAGAAAAAGATAAAGAAGTTGAAGTTGATAATATTATCAATAATCCTAGTCCGGCATGGACAAAAAAACCGACTGATTTAACCGATGAAGATTATAAAAACTTCTACCGCGAATTGTATCCAATGAATTTTGAAGATCCATTGTTTCACATTCACCTGAACGTAGATTATCCATTTAACTTAACAGGTATTTTATTTTTTCCTAAACTAAAAAAATCGTTTGAAGTACAAAAAGATAAAATTCAATTGTATTGCAATCAAGTGTTTGTTACCGATTCGGTAGAAAATATTGTTCCCGACTTTTTAGCCCTATTACAAGGTGTAATCGACTCACCTGATATTCCTTTAAATGTTAGTCGTAGCTATTTACAAGCCGATGGAAATGTAAAAAAGATTTCTGCCCATATCACTAAAAAGGTTGCCGACAAATTAGAAGAACTATTCAAAAAAGACAGAACTGATTTTGAGACAAAATGGGAAGACATTAAAATATTTGTTCAATATGGAATGCTTTCGGAAGAAAAATTTTATGAAAAAGCAAAATCATTTGCTTTACTTAAAACTACCGATGGTAAATTTTATACACTGGATGAATTTGCAGAAAAAGTAAAAGCTACACAAACCGATAAAGACAAACGTGTTATTTATTTATACACTTCAAATGCGGAAGAGCAACACAGTTTTATTGAAACAGCCAAAGAGCGTGGTTATGAAGTATTAGTAATGGATAGTCCAATAGATTCACATTTTATTAATCAATTGGAATCGAAACTAGAAAACACCTCTTTTGTGCGTGTAGATGCTGATACCATTGACAAGCTGATTAAAAAGGAAGAAGCACAACCATCAAAACTATCGGAAGAAGAACAAAAAAAATTACAACCTGTGCTTGAGTCAATTGTTCCTAAAGAAAAATTTACTGTTGTATTTGAGAGCTTAAGCGAAAAAGATGCTCCAATGATTATTACTAAACCCGAGTTTATGCGTAGAATGAAAGACATGAGTGCACTTGGCGGAGGAGGAATGAACTTTTATGGCTCAATGCCGGATATGCATAACTTGGTTGTAAACAGTAATCACCCATTGATTTCAAAAATTGTAAATGAGAAGGATGAAGCCAAACAAAAACAACTGACAAAACAGGCTGCTGATTTGGCAATGCTCTCGCAAGGCTTATTAAAAGGCGAAGAACTAACTAAATTTATTAAACGAAGTGTAGAGCTAATCGACTAAAAACTGACAAAATTCGTCAGCTTGTCATTTGTGCAGCTATGGTATGTAGTTTGACAATTTTGTCGTACTTTTAACAAACAAAAACAAAATAAAAATGAAAAAATCGTATTTAATTATCGGAGCCATCCTTGGTTTAGTAGTAATTATCTTTTTTATGTACCGCAGTACATACAATACTGCCATCAATTTGCAAGAAAATGTAGATGAAAAATGGGGCAATGTAGGTGCGAACTATCAACGTAGAGCTGATTTGGTACCACAATTAGTAGCAACAGTAAAAGGTGCTGCCGAAAATGAAAGAGGAATTTTAACTGCTGTAACCGAAGCTCGTGCAGGTATTGTAAATGCTAAAACACCTGAAGATATGGATATTATGGGTAAAAAAATCAATACAGCTATTAATTTAGCATTTGAGGCATACCCACAAATACGTTCTACACAAAATTTTAGCGACTTACAAGCTCAATTAGAAGGAACTGAAAATAGAATTGCTGTATCTCGTAAAGAATACAACGAAGCCGTTAAAGCATTTAATAGCCATATTAGAGGATTCTTTAATAGCATGTTCTTAAACAAAGATACTTTCTCTAAAAAAGAGCCATTCAAAGAATCAGCAGGTTCGGAAGTTGCACCTAAAGTTGAATTTTAATGTCGGCTAAAAACTTTTTTACAGAAGAACAAAAACAAGCAATTCAACAAGCAATTGCTAATGCCGAGCTAAACACTTCAGGTGAAGTTAGAGTACACATTGAAGCCAAATGCAAAGGTGATGCACTCAATGCAGCTGTTGAAACGTTTGATAAACTTAAAATGCATAAAACAGCACTCCGAAATGGAGTGTTGTTTTATATAGCTGTTGACGATAAAAAATTAGCTATTGTTGGCGACAAGGGTATTAATGAAACCGTTCCTAAAGGTTTTTGGGATACCATTCGTGATACCATGTTAAGTCATTTTAAAAATCAAGAATTTACTGAAGGATTGTGTAAAGGAATTGAAATGGCTGGAGAAAAATTAAAAACACATTTCCCTTATCAAAGTAACGACAAAAACGAGTTGAGCAACGATGTTTCTTTTGGTAAATAATCAGCTCAAAAAATAAATTCAAAACTAACAACATTGAAAAAAATTAGTTCTATACTAACTATTCTATTGACATTCATATTGCCTTCTTTGGCAATTGCAGATGTTATTCCTGTTCGTCCAAACCCACCCAAACTGGTAAATAATTTATCATCAAGTGGATTTTTAAATACTGGAGAAGAAAATGCTTTAGAGCAAAAGTTACAAGCATTTGCGAATGAAACATCCAATCAAATAGTAATTGCTATTGTGGATGATTTAGGAGAATTAGAAGCTTGGGATTATGCAACTCAATTAGGACAAAAATGGGGTGTTGGACAATCCAATTTCGATAATGGTGTGGTTATTCTTGTAAAACCTACTGGTGGCGAAGGGCAAAGAGATCTATTCATTGCTGTTGGAACAGGCTTAGAAGGCGCTATTCCTGATATTACCACCAAACAAATCAGAGAAAAGGAAATGTATCCTTATCTCAAAGAAGGTAGAAATTATGAAGCTTTAGATAAAGCTACAGATGTAATCATGTCATTAGCCAAAGGAGAATTTAGCTCCGATCAATACGGCAAAAAAAGAAAGAATCCAATTGACAAATGGAAAGTAGCTGGTATGCTCATTTTATTTATCATTTTCATCATCATATCTATTAAAAGAGGTGGTAAAGGAGGTGGTGGCTTTACAATGGGCTCAGCAGGAATGTTCATGGGTTCTAGAATGGGCAGAGGATTTGGCGGTGGAAGCTTTGGAGGTGGCTCATCTGGAGGATTTGGTGGATTTGGTGGTGGTGGATTTGGTGGCGGTGGCTCCGGAGGAAAATGGTAAATCTGTTCTTTTTTACTGTTCTCATACAACTTTTTATCAGATAATTTTGTCTACAAATAAAGTAGCTTAACCTTGTATTGTTTTAAAAATCAATTTTTAATCCTACATTGGCTACCCAATATTTTAATGCAAAATTTTATTCAAATGAATAAGTACACAATCACTCTTACATTCGCTTTATTAATAAGCCTTTCAGGATTTTCTCAAAGAGGAAAAGATGGTAATGTTACTGTAAACACTGCTTCCCGAATAGTAAATGAGTATACTACATTAACAGCCAACGCAAATACAGGAAATACTTCAATTACCGTTGCGGCTAGTGGTTTAAATACAAATTCGCGCTTTAGTGGAAATTTAGCTGCTGGTGATTTAATTATGATTATTCAAATGCAAGGAGCTACCATTCTTGGTCAACCCGATGCAGGTGTTCCTACTATTAGTAATCCTAATGATGCAACTTGGGGAACGATTACTAATTACAATAACTGTGGAAATTATGAATACTGTCAAGTGTCTGGCGTTCCAAATAATACTACCATTAATATTGATTGTGGCCTAACAAACAGTTATACTGCTACAGGGAGAGTCCAAATAATTCGTGTACCCAGATACAATACACTTACACTTACCTCACCAGGAACCATTATTGCTCAAACATGGAATGGAACTTCAGGTGGTGTCGTAGCTATTGAAGTACTTGGTAATACTTTAATTAATGCAGGAGCACGAATTGATGTTTCGGGTTTAGGATTTAGAGGTGGGGCACTGTTTACTACAAGTGGAAGAACAACTACCGTTTTATACTCTTGCGTAAGTTTAGATGTAGGAACAAACAAAGGCGAAGGCATTGCAGGATTTGACAATGACTATACTCCTTACGGAGGAAAATATTGTAGAGGAGCTGCTGCCAATGCCGGTGGTGGTGGTAACGTATGGAACTGTGGTGGCGGTGGCGGTGGAAATGCCGGCAATATAAACAATTGGAGTGGCCAAGGAAATCCAGATAGCGGCCCGGCAGGATGGGCTGCAGCTTGGAATTTGGAATCGGCAGGATTTTCAACACATACTTCATCTGGAGGAGGAAGAGGTGGATACTCGTTTTCAAACTCCAATCAAAATGCAACTACACTTGGACCTGGAACAATAGGTGTTGGTAATGCTTGGGGTGGTTCATTCCGATACAACTTAGGAGGCTTAGGTGGAAGACCAATGGATTATTCTACCGGAAAAATATTTATGGGCGGTGGCGGTGGTGCCGGAGAACAAGACAATAACCGTGGAGGTGCCGGAGGAAGAGGAGCCGGAATTATATTTTTAACAAGCTATGGAACAATATCAGGTGCTGGAACCATCGTTGCTGATGGTGCAAATGGAAATAATACAGTAAGTGGAGCACTAACTCCAGGTGTGGATGGTGCTGGCGGTGCTGGTGCCGGAGGCACAATTATCTTAAATTCAGTAGGAGCAATTAGCGGTATAACAGCATCAGCTAATGGCGGTGCTGGTGGTAATCAAATAGTAAATGGAGGAACCTCTGAAGCTGAAGGACCAGGTGGCGGTGGCGGTGGCGGATACATTGCAATATCTAATGGCGCAATTGTTCAAACAGCCAATGGCGGTGCTAATGGAACAACAAATGCTAGTCATTTAACAGAATTTACAGCCAACGGTGCAACTCGTGGAGGTGCTGGATTAACCAGCCAAACAATTTCAAACTTTACCTACTCTATTGCTAATGCAACAATTTGTGCCGGACAAACAGCTAATTTAAGTGTTAGTACAAACGGCACTGTTCCTGGTGGAACTACATTTAACTGGTATACCACTCCTACAGGTGGAAGTCCTATTGGAACAGGGACTAATTTCACAACGCCAATTTTAAATAATACTACCTCTTATTATATTCAGTCGTGCCCTGGAACTTATCGTGAAGAAGTAATTGTTACGGTAAACCCATCACCTAATATCACCGTAAACTCTGCAAGTATTTGTGCCGGACAAACTGCTAATTTAACAGCAAATGGAGGTACTACTTACACTTGGAGCGCAGGAGCTACTTCTACAGGAGTAAACACAGCTGATGTATCACCAATAATAACAACTACTTATACTGTTACAGGAACTACAGCAGGGTGTACATCCACTGCAGTAGCCACAGTTACCATCACCCCTGGTCCAACTATTACTGTTACTTCAGCCACTATTTGTGCAGGACAAACAGCTAACCTAACAGCAAATGGAGGTACTACTTACACTTGGAGTGCAGGAGCTACTTCTACAGGAACAAATACGGCAGATGCTTCACCTGCTATAACAACAACTTATACTGTTACGGGAACCACTTCCGGATGCACTGGAACAGCAGTAGCAACAGTTACAGTATCCCCAAACTTAGCCATTATCGTAAATTCACCAAGCATTTGTGCCGGACAAACAGCTAACCTTACAGCTAGTGGTGCTACAAGTTATGTTTGGACTGCAGGAGCAACATCTACAGGAACAAACACGGCAGATGCTTCACCTACCACTACCACATCTTATACTGTTACAGGAACTACAGCCGGTTGTACCGGTTCGGCAGTTTCAACAGTTACTGTAAATCCAATACCTGCTATTACTGTTAATTCACCTACTATTTGTAATGGAGAAACAGCCAATTTATCTGCAAGTGGTGGAACTGCTTACACATGGAGTTCAGGGGCTACTTCTACAGGAGCCAGCACCGCAGATGCAAGTCCTAGCACAACAACCACGTATACCGTTACAGAAACGGGAAGTGGATGCAATGGCACAGCAACAGCAACCGTAACCGTAAATCCAATACCAACAATAACAGTAAACTCTCCAACTATTTGTAACGGACAAACAGCATCTCTAACAGCAAATGGAGGAACTACATATACTTGGAGCGCAGGGGCTACTTCTACAGGAACAAATACTGCTGATGCATCACCCACAACAACAACTTCTTATACTGTAACAGGAACAACAGCTGGTTGTTCAAATACCGCTGTTGCTATAGTTACTGTAGCTGCATCATTAGTAATAACAGTAAATTCTCCTACCATTTGTGCTGGAGATACTGCATTTTTATCGGCAAGTGGAGCTAACACCTATACATGGAGTACAGGAGCAAACTCAACTGGTATAAGTAGTGCTACAGCAACACCTTTAACAACAACAACTTATACTGTTATTGGCTTAAGTGGAGGTTGTACCGGTATTGGAACATCAGTAGTTACAGTTAATAACCTTCCTACCATTACAGTTAATTCAACTACGATTTGTGAAGGACAAACAGCTAGCTTGACCGCAAATGGTGGAACTACTTATTCTTGGAGTACAGGTGCAACACCAACAGGAACAAACACGGCAGATGCATCACCAATTACAACTACAAGCTTTACCGTTACAGGAACAGACAATGGTTGTAGCTCAACCGCTACAGCTACAGTAACTGTTACACCACTACCAATTGTAACCGTAAATTCAAGTGTTATTTGTATAGGACAAACAGCTAATTTAACAGCCAATGGAGCAAGTACATACGCTTGGACTGCAGGTGCCACTGCTACCGGCACGAACACTGCTGATGCAACGCCAACAAGCACCACAACTTATACCGTTACAGGAACAACAAATGGCTGTAGTAGCACTGCAACAAGTACGGTAACCGTAAACAGTATCCCTACACCTTCATTTAGTAGTATACAATCTAGTGGATGCGCCCCTTTATGCGTAACATTTAATGAAAGTGTTAGCAATAATTGTAATAGCTTAAATTATACTTTTGGAGATGGTAATTCTTCTACACTTTCATCACCGAACCATTGTTACACACAAGCAGGAACATATTCTGTTACAATTACGTGTACCGACAATAATGGATGTGTTGGTACATCCACCATCAATAACATGATCACAGTTTTTGCAACACCAGTGGCTGATTTCAATATCTCGCCCTCAACAATGGTGGCACCTAATACACAAGTTGATTTTAATGATATTTCATCAGGTGGAACAAGTGTTTTATGGAATTTTGGAGATCCTCTATCTGTTGGCAATACATCCATTTCAAATTCAGCAAGCCATACGTACACTACGGAAGGAAACTACTGTATCGAGTTAATAGTTACAAATATAGGAGGATGTGCCGATACAACGGTTAAATGTATTACTGTTATTAACGAAGCTGTAATTTCTGTGCCAAACGTATTTACTCCAAATGGAGATGGAAATAACGACTACTTTACCATT
>JAEUTT010000107.1 GCA_016787165.1 Bacteroidia bacterium
AATTTCCTGTCAAAGAATTTATAAAGCATTTGAGACATCCAGGAAATAATCGTATTCTATTTTCCGGAAAATTTGGAATTGGAAAGTCATACTTCTTAGATCACTTTTTTAAGGAGAAGACACAAATTTCAAACATGTCGGATGTCCTGTATGAGGCGTTTCACATATATCCGGTAAATTATTCCATTGCTTCAAATGAAGACATTTTTCGATATATAAAATATGATGTAATTACCACATTACTATTGAAAGGGATCAAGTTAGAGGATACTGATTTGACATATTTAGATACGCTTCCTGACTATTTGAAAGGTAATCTACTGAAAGTACTTGCCACACTTATTTACATGATTCCGAAAGTTGGTAAGGACGTTTATGAAAGTTATGAGAAATTGGAAGAACTTAAAAAGAGCTTTGAAAAACACCACACTGCAATTAAAAAGCAAGATGGAGATAAACTAATTGAGTTTCTCGAACAAATCGAAGGTAAAGAAGGAAGTATTTTTGAAAATGACGTTATAACTAAATTGATTCATAATATCTTAAGTCGAATTAAGAAGCAAAATTCTAAAGAAAATGTACTAATTATTGATGACTTGGATAGGATAGACCCAGAACATGTTTTTAGATTGCTAAATGTATTTGCGGCTCACCTTGAAAATCCAAAAGGATTGCCAAACAAACTTGGATTTGATAAAATAATTATCGTCTGTGATATTAACAATCTAAGAAATATTTTTAGTGCTAAATACGGAGCAGAAACGGATTTTAACGGATACATCGACAAGTTTTATAGTGTGGATGTCTATCACTTTGACAATCGACAAATTTTAAAAGAAATCAGCTATGAGGTTTTTAAAAATGTAGATTTCGTTGGAATAAAAACTCAAGAAATTGGAACCTACAATACATACTTTTTTCGGAGCCATAATGTTGCGTATGATCTCTGTAGCATGTTAATCACAAATGGAATGCTAAGTCTCAGAACATTGGTAAACAAGCACGAGAACAGAAGCGAAATTGATTTAAGCATTCCGCTACAATTTTCGGACATGTCTCTTGTATCCTATAGGACTGCTCCAATTCTTTTACACTTTCGTATTCTCAAAAAATTTGTGGGTAGCTATGATATACTAAAAACTTATCTGAATAGAATTCCACTTAGAGCATATGTTATTGACAATATGAACTACTATGCAAATATGCTATTACTTTTTGTTCATTATGAGAAAACTTTGCGAACTCAAGGCGATATTCCCATAAGTTTTAATAATAAGGTTTTCTACATTGCTCTTAAGGGCAGACTGGAGGACAGTTTAAATACTACGATTGTCTACGAAGGCAGATTAGGCACTTCAGATAATCCAATACAATACAATTACACTACAAGAGAGTTTAACACCTTATTAAATGAATTTCTTGATTTGCTAAATCGAGTAGAAAACTAATTAATTAAAGATTTACTGAGGCCATAATTCCAATTGCCTATGGGTGAATCGTACAAGATTGCAATTAGCATCAGTCACGAGATAGAAAGTACAGGCTTCAATTGAAGGTATAAGAAAATGCTCCAACACCCTCGAAATTTGCTGAGTCATACTTTCATATGTCAAATGAAATTCGGTAGCCTTATTGTGAACTATAGAATTTCTAGTATTGTAGATTAATTTACTATAAACCAAATCAATATTTGTATTATTTATTGTCGCATATGTGAACTGCCTTCCTTTGCGTGCTTTTATATTTAATTGGATTAAAACCGTATCAATTTCAGCATTTGTCAGACCCACAGTATTAAGAGCCTGGAATTTTGCGAGTATATATGCCCCGAAATTTACAGCTCCCGGATATGGTTGAGTTAATACCATGGTTAAAAAATCAAGTAATGCTTGTGGCTCTTTGTCGGAAATTGTTTCAAACATTCTCTTAAAATCTCGAATCGAAAAAAAGCGTCCGCCATTTGATCTTTCGAGCTCCGCCAAGCTGCACTTATACATAAAATTTTCAAAGATTTGATATAGATATAAATACTTTGAAAGAATTCCTTTAGTATAGTTGTACTCACTTAGTATATTAAAAGTATCGATGAATTGCTGATAATTGTTCTCAAGCCTTACGATATGCCTCCAAGT
>JAEUTT010000146.1 GCA_016787165.1 Bacteroidia bacterium
TCATTTAGTTGCAACCGAATTTTTAAAGCTTTTAAATGACAATTGTACGATTCTGCAAAATTTCCTTTGGATTCATATATTGAGCCCATCGTATTGTATGAATTTGATAGTCTTCCTTGATCAGAAGTTTTTGAAGCTAAAGTTTTTGCTTTTTGTATATAAAACAAGGCAGAATCATACATGCTGTTTGAGTGAAATTCAATTGCAATTTGATTAAGTGTGTTTGTTTTGGTAGTATCTAATGTTGTAGTTTCTAATACATAAAATAAAGAATCTAGCACCTTGTTTTGTGCATAAACAAAATCTAAAACAAAGGTTAAATAAATAAATAAATAAATTTTTTTATAAAAAAACATAATGTTTAGCCTTTTTTATTGATGATTCGTTCAATGTATTTTTCACTCGGCAAAATAGACATTTGAATCCGTTTTGCATAATTGATGCTATCAATAATTTCTTTTTGTTTTTCTTCTACCAAATGTTTTTGGTGCTCTACTATACTTTTTTGTTCTTGTATGATAACTTTTTGTTTTTGGGTTGTTTTTAAACTTCTAAAAATAAATATAGCAAACGCGATAACAAGTAATAAAACAATTGAGATGAGTATTAAAATAGATTTTTGTCGTTTTTTTTCGGCTAGTGCAATAGCATCTTTTTTTTCTTGTTCCGCTTTTGTTTCAGCTTCTTTTTTATCAAACTCGTATTGCATTTCTAATTCGGTTTGTTTTTTTACATTTTCTTCATTTGAAATGCTATCGCGAACAGCAATGAATTTTTTGTAGCTGTCAAAAGCTTTTGGATGATTGTTTTGTGATTCATACAATTCCGTTAATGCCTCGTGCCAAATTTTAACATAAGTTAATTCTCCTAATGAACGAGCAGTACGTAATGCTTCTAATAATAAAAATTCTGCTTCTTTTGGTTTATTTAGGTGCAAGTATAATTCTCCTAAATTACCTTTGTTTATTCCTTGTGAACGCTTGTTTCCAATTTCCTCATTTATCTTTAATGCTTTTTGATAACATTCATTTGCTCGTTTAAAATAGCCTGAATCATTAGTGCAATTGCAATTTATTTTCGACTCTTTGCCCAGCTCAACATAAAGCCCTCCTGCATTACTTAAATTTATTGCTAAGGAACGCTTATTGCCAACTTCTTCATTTAGTTTCATTGCTTCAGAATAATAGTCTAAGGCTTTTCTGTATTGTCCTTGGTCGTCATATAAAATAGCAATATTGCCAACTGCTTTTGCAATATCTCTTTTATTGCCTAATTCACGACAAATAGTGAGTGAACGTTGATAGTACTCAAGTGCTTTCGGATAATCTTCTAAATCATGGTAAACAATACCAATGTTTGATAAATCCATTTTGATCGTTGATTTATCATTTAATTGTTCATCTATTTTTAATGCTTTAAAATAATATTCTAATGCTTTTGAATAATCGCTTTGGTCATAGTATACAATGCCAATATTTGCCAAGTTTCTTGCTTCTTGTTTTTTATCACCCAGCTCTTGTGTTATTTTTAATGCTTTATTGTAAAATAGGAGTGTTGTGTCATAGCTGTTTTGATCATGGTATACAAGTCCGATGTTACCAAGAATAGTAGCATTCATTAGTTTGTTTTCGTTTTTTTGCAATGCCTTATTGAGACAAATTAGGGCATCTTTATAGTCGCCTTTGTTTGCCAAGGCAATTCCTTGTGTAAGATTCGCTTTTACAATTCCGCTTGTGAATTTTAATGTTGTGGCTAATTCCGAAGCTTTTGTGGTGTATTCAATTGCACTATCTGGGTAATTATCTTTTAATTCAGTTGCCAAAAGATTTAAAATAGTAACCCTATTCGTGTCTTTTTTAGAACTTTTTAAAGCATTTACTAACGAATCAGCTTTGCTTTGCTGAGCACTTAAAAAAGTAAATTTGCTCACTAAAAAGGCGAGTATAAAAGTTTTTATAAGTTGATTCATTTCGAAAATTATAGTGTCCAAAGTAGTAAAAACAAGCTTAGTTTTACAATAGTTCCTTCCGAAACCTAAAAAAAGTGTTTTTTTATACTTATTACTTGAAAAAAATCAGCTAAAAATCTTGCTTTTTGAACTTTCTTATATTACATTCGTTACTCTCTAAACTAAATTTAATTATTTGACCATGAAAAAAATTACAAATTTATTGGTAATTATTCCTCTTGTTTTGCTTGTAAACAAAGGGTTTTCACAAAACCAAAATTGGGTAGAAATGATGCAAGACCCCAATGTGAATTTTTATACTGTTCAACAAGCCTTTGAACAATATTGGTCAGATCCTTCTAAAACAGTTCAAGTAGAAGTGCCAAATCCAAATGCTGGCTTGCCTGTAAAATGGTCGAACATTGCGCCTCCGGCAACAATTACTAAGAGTAAAAAGCCGGGATGGAAAACATTCAAACGTTGGGAATACATGATGGAGCCTAGGCTTTATCCTTCTGGAGATAGAAGTGTGATGATTAATGCAATGAATGATTTTTATGCTAATTATGATGTTCAGAGCAGAGGAATGGATGGGGGAACACCTACAACTCAAGCCGCTAATTGGACACTAATTGGACCTACGACACAAATACCCACTGGTGGCGGTGCAGGACGTATTAATTTTGTTCGTTTTGACCCTACAAATACAAATATTATGTATGTTGGAGCTCCTTCCGGAGGAGTATGGAAAACTACAAATGGAGGTACTGCTTGGACTACCGCGACAGATAATCTACCAGTTATCGGTTGTTCAGACATTGCTGTAAATCCATTAAACACACAAATTTTATATTTAGCTACCGGTGATGGTGATGCAAGTGATACCTATAGTATTGGTGTTTTAAAGTCAACAGATGCCGGTGCAACATGGAACACTACCGGCTTAAATTGGGTGGTTACTAATGGTCGTGTAATTAGTCGATTACTAATAAATCCGGTGAATCCAAACACCGTATTTGCCGCTTCTTCAAATGGAATTTACAGAACATTTAATGCTGGTGCTTCTTGGACTCAAATTACAGGAACAAATGGATTAAATATGAAAGATATTGAGTACAGACCAGGTGACACTACTGTTGTTTATGCTTGCTCTACAACTCGTTTTTACAAATCAACAAATGGAGGAACTGCCTTTACAAATATTACAGCAGGATTACCTACCAATACTGCTGTTAATCGCCTTTCAATTGCTGTTACACCAGCAAACGCTACGTATGTTTATTTATTAGCCGCTGCTACAAACAATGGTTTTAATGGTTTATATCGTTCAACCGATAATGGAACAACCTTTACAACACGTTCTACAACACCTAATGTTTTGGGTTGGAATAGTAATGGTGGAGATACAGGTGGACAAGGGTGGTATGATTTGGCTTTGGCGGTTTCGCCATTGAATGCTGATCAAGTAATTGTTGGCGGAATCAATATTTGGCGTTCTACAAATGGTGGAACCAATTGGACAATCAACGCGCATTGGACAGGTTCTGGTGCTCCTTATGTACATGCTGATATTCATGCTTTGGAATTTTTACCTGGTAGCGGAACAACTTATTTTGCAGGTTGTGATGGTGGTGTTTTCAGAACTACAAACAGTGGAACTGCTTGGGGCGACTTAAGTAATGGGTTGCAAATTGCTCAAGTATATAGAATGGGACTTTCTACTACTAATCAAAACTTATTATTATCGGGATGGCAAGATAATGGAACTAATCGTTGGAGCGGCACCGCTACATGGGCAAGACCATTAGGTGGTGATGGTATGGAATCGATCATTGATTTTACGAATGCTAACGTTCAATATGGTGAGTTGTATTATGGTGAAATATACAGAACAACTACCGGTGGAAATTTAACAACCAATATTGTTCAAAGTGGTGGAACAGGAGTAAATGCAGATGGTGGATGGGTAACTCCTTATATTATGAATCCACAACGAGCAACTACTTTGTTTGTAGGCAAAGCTCAGGTATATAAATCTGTAAATAGAGGAGGAGCTTGGACTCAAGTTGGAACCATCACTGGAGGAACAGGAACTCTTGTTGCAATGGCATGTGCTCCATCAGATAGTAATTACATTTATGTTGCTAAAAGTAATAGATTGTGGGTTTCTACTAATGGAACCGCTTTTACTGATAGAACAGGAACTCTTCCAGTTGCTTCGGCTGCTATTACATATATTGCTGTATCTAATACAAATCCTCAACAAGCTTGGGTAACTTTTTCTGGTTATTCGGCTGCTAATAAAGTGTGGACAACAACCAACGCTGGAGCTACATGGACAAACTATACTACAGGATTACCTAATATTCCGGCAAACTGTATTGTTTACCAAAATGGATCACCAAACCAATCTTTATATGTAGGAACAGATGTGGGTGTTTATTATAGAGATAATACTGCTGGTTCTTGGGTAGCATATAACACGGGATTACCAAACGTAATAGTGAATGAATTAGAAATACAGTATACAGCTAATAAACTAAGAGCTGCAACGTATGGTAGAGGAATTTGGCAGTCGGACTTAAACACGCCAGGAACATCACCTCCAGTTGCTGATTTTGTGGCAAGTAAAACAAATTTATGTATAGGCGATTGCATAAACTTTACTGACTTATCTACCGGAACCCCAACATCATGGAGCTGGTCATTCCCTGGTGGAACACCAGCTACATCAACAGCTCAAAATCCAACAAATATTTGTTATGCTGTCGCTGGAACATACAATGTTACACTAACTGCAACCAACGCAAATGGTAGTAATCCTATTACAAAAACAGGATATATTGTTGTGTCTGCTCCAACCGTTTTACCGCTAGTTGAAGGCTTTGAAACAACAACATTTGTACCTACAGGATGGTACTTAAATAATCCTGATGCTGATGCTTATCAATGGGTAAGGGTTACAAATGCAAATGGCCCATCTGCTGCAGGAACAGCTTCTGCTGCAATTGACAATGCCACACCTCCAACATCTACAGCAGGAAACATTGATGAAATGCATACTCCTAAGTATAACTTTACGGGTTTATCAACCGCCACTTTAACATTTGACGTTGCTTATGCAAGATACAATGCCACTTATTTCGATTCATTAATTGTATTGATATCTACTAATTGTGGTACTTCATGGACAAGAATATATGCCAAAGGAAGCACCCTATTAGCAACTGCTCCTGATAATAGTGCTTCTGTTTTTGTTCCAGCAAGTGCTGCTGAATGGAGAACAGAAACGGTGAATTTGAACAGCTATGCTGGTCAAGCAAATGTAATGTTGAGTTTCCAAAACAAATCGGGTTGGGGACAAGCGTTATACATTGATAATATAAATCTTTCAGGAACAGGAATTGCAGCTGGCGTAACGATAGCTTCAAGTGATGCTGATAATGTTATATGTGCTGGTCAAAGTGTAACATTTACTGCTACTCCAACAAATGGTGGAACAGCACCAAGTTACCAATGGCAAGTAAATGGTGCTAATGTTGGTACAAATAGTCCTAATTATACAACAACAACATTAACAAATGGGCAAATCGTTACATGTATTATGACATCCAATTTGCCTGGAGTTACAGGTAATCCTGCTACTTCAAATGCAATTACAATGACTGTAAATGCAATACCAGCCACACCAACAGCAAGTAGTAATACACCTGTTTGTACAGGTAATACAATTAACTTAACCACTCCTGCAGTAACAGGTGCAACGTATGCTTGGACAGGTCCAAGT
>JAEUTT010000164.1 GCA_016787165.1 Bacteroidia bacterium
GGTCTAATTGTACATCAACTTTTTTCTTTAGAAGATGTAAATAGTGCGAATTAATAATGCTAATCTCATCGTCCCTTTCCGCAACAGGTAATAACCCTAAGCTTTGCATTTTATTTAGATATGAAACATGAAACCTAATGTGATCTCGTTTAATTTCATTTGTTTTTTTATTCAAATACTCTTCTTCACTAAGTCCCGAAGTATCTTCGGAACTATCAAGTAGCCAGCACGCGATTATTGCGTCAGATAACCCACTACGTAACAATGTATAAAAGGAATTTTTAAGGTAGGATATGTTTTTTGGTTCACTAAGATTCATTAATTGTCCAACGCTCGCAAAATTTTTTACCATTTTATCCAGCAAATGAAAAAGGAAAGCGCTATAGTCATCAGGGAGGGTCGAATCTCCGTTTATCGTTTCCGTTTCATATTCCTCAAAATATAAGTTAGTAAATGCTGTTATTTTTTCTCCTGTCGTTTTCATATATTTCAACTTGTCTAAAGGGCTCTTCATTCAGTGGTATCTGTGTAAATGATTCGTGCAATTTTGGAAAATTCACAACCCTATTGTCGTATCCAACCAATTTCAAAATTAGAATGCTGAGCAATGTATAAAACCTTACTGCTGAATAATAGAGATCTTTATTAATTCTTTCGGTTGATCGGTTTAGCCCTTCGTTTGTTATATCTGGAACCCGGCCATGTAAAAAATCATTCCGAGTACAACAAAAAAGCGCTGTGTTTGGGATTTTTTTATTTCGCATTTCCCATTTCTCTTATGCAATTATAGTGAATTCAATCCGATAAAAAAAGTATGTAAGATTTCGGGCAAAAGTGATAAAAAAAGCAAAAGCATTCATTTTTTAATTTTCTATTATTAGTGTGTTTTTTGTGTTTAATTAAGTAAAAGCGCTGATTTCACTGTTTACAATTGGGAAAGGTTTATTTTGTTAGTATTTACAAACTCTCTCTTTCATTCAGCATAAATTGCTATTTTCGCAACCCGTATGGAACACTACCTCATTAATCAAAAAAAGATAGCAATAGAAAAGAATAAAGAGTTTCTTTTTAAAATTCCTGTTCGATTAAATTTAACATCCAGTACAATAGTTGTTGAAAACGCAAATAAGTCTTTGGCAGATGATATTGTAGTTACGTTTTTATTTAAAAATTTAAAACCGGAAGAAGAGAACGAGCATGTAACATTAGCTACTAATTCCTTCTCCCGTTCATTTTCTATTCGTCCAGATAAAAACACTGCTAAGGGTGAATTTTTATTATATGCTTGCGCTGCCAATAAAAATGTAAACATTGAAGTAAGCATTTTGACTAATTAGCAATTTCTTTTGCTAAAAACGAAAAAATTAAAATTTCAAAATTTTACAAAAACGCAAAAGTGAGTTAAGGGAATTTACAAAAGCGCAATTTTGGAGCAAATTTTTACTGAATTTGATTGTATGCAAATTAGCAATGCTTACTTGTATATTACCCTTTGTTCTTTACCGATGAGTACAAGAATAGAGTCTCGGTAGATCTTTTTTAATTCAAATCCGGATATTTTTTCTCCATTGGTTATGGTATAGCTTTGACCATCAATTTGAATTAATGCTAATTCTTTGTTTGAATTTTTGTTTTTAATCATTCCAATATAAACTATGTTAGAAGTGTTATTCGTTTTTATTGAAGGATTGGGTTTGGATTCTTGTTTTACGGTTTTATTATTTGGTAGAGAAGCGTTTTGTATTGATGAATGCCTTTGATCATCACGAAATGGGTCTCTGTGATTTAAAGAAATAGAAAAGGTATCGGCAATATTATTTTCATTGCTTAACGTTTGCGTTTGAATGTTTTGAGGAGTATTATTTTCATTCGTTGAAGATAGCCCCGAAGTTATCTTATAAACGATTGTGCCCCAAAGCAAAACTACAGCCGGTAATAGTAAATATAAAACTTTCTTGTTTTTCATTTACAATTTTCTAAATTTTCTTTTAGTACTATAAACACTTGTATTTCCTGATAAATCAATTGCTCTTACTTTCCAGTAGTAATCAATATTGTTAAGAGCATTATAAAAATTGTAGCTGATGCTGGATGTTATGGTGTCTTTTCCCGTAGAACCAATATTGGTAAATGTAGAATCA
>JAEUTT010000195.1 GCA_016787165.1 Bacteroidia bacterium
AACAGGTAATATCACCTATGAATTTGCTTCAAGAGGTGCAATTTCTGTAACTAGCGTAGACACTAATTTTCACTGCACTAGCTTTGTAAAAAAAAGCATTGAAGAGTTTAAAATGAATCAAGTGCACATTATAAAAAACGATGTTTTTTCATTTTTAAAAAATTGCACTTCAAAATATAATATCATTTTTGCAGATCCTCCTTACGACCTTGAAAAAATGGATCTTCTGCCTGAATTAATTTTTAACCAAAATTTACTTACAGAGAATGGGATGTTTATTTTAGAACATGGTGCCGATAAAAAATTTGACACCCATTCTCACTTTACTGAGCACAGAAAGTATGGAAATGTAAATTTTTCCATTTTCCAATAAAATTATTTTTACTTTTTAAGCAATGATTTTGTAGCAAACAATGCACCAATCAACAGCATAAAGGCGCCTGCAATAAATGCAGCTCCAGGGAATATAAATGGGGCAGTATTTCCAGTAAAATAAGAGAATAAATTATTCATTATTAAAGGGCCAATAATGGATGTTAAACTTATCAAACTGGTTAAAGCTCCTTGCAGCTCTCCTTGCTCATTTGCAGGAACTTGATTTGAAATTACACCTTGCAATGCTGGCCCCGTAATACCACCTAAACAATAAGGAATTAAAAAAGCCATCATCATCCAGCCTTGTGTAGCAAATGCAAACAAAATTAATCCAAAAAACATTAATGGCAAACCTATAAATATCGATTTTGTATGCCCTAACTTAGGAATCACTGTTCGTATTAGTCCTCCTTGAACAATTGCTACAATAACCCCCACTACACCTAATGAATAGCCTACCCAGGTTTCATCCCAACTAAATTTATACATCGTATAATACGACCAAGTGCTTTCAACAGATTTGCCTGCCAAATATAAAAACACAAGTGTGGTTACCAAACCTAGCACCATTGGATATTTTTTCAAATGAATTAATGAACCTATTGGATTGGCTCTTTTCCATTCAAACTTTCTTCTTAATTCGGGTTTCAATGACTCAGGCAAAATAAAATAACCATAGATAAAATTAAGCAAGGAAAATGCTGCTGCTACTAAAAAAGGAACTTCGGTTCCCCACTTACTACAGATTCCACCAATTACAGGACCGATTATAAATCCTATTCCAAATGCAGCACCAACCAATCCAAAGTTTTGTGCTCGTTTTTCTGGCTCACTAATGTCGGCTATATATGCTGTGGCTGTCGTAAAACTAGCACCACTGATTCCAGCTAAAATTCTACCCACAAATAACCAAGCAATGGATGGGGCAAAAGCCATAAAAATATAATCAATCCCTAAACCAAATAATGCAATTAATAAAATAGGACGTCTTCCAAATCGATCACTCAAACCACCCAATACTGGTGAAAACAAAAACTGCATTAAGGCGTATGAAATGGCTAAAAAGCCACCATAAATAGAGGCCTCACTGAGCCCTTCGCCTGTTAAATGCTGAATCAATTTGGGAGTAACGGGTATAATAATTCCAATACCTATTACATCAATTAAAATGGTAATAAAAATAAATAAGAGTGATTTGTTTTTAGTAGCTGCCATTTTATTCTTTCGACAAAAAATTAGAAAGCGTATCTACTAAATCATTGTATAATACTAATCGTTCTGAGTTTATTTTTTTTTGTTCTTCCTTAATTTTTTGAATGGCTGTGGTTAATTCATCCTTTTTAAAAGGACCTTCCATATTTTCAATTACCGTAATTGCTTCTAAAGAAACCAAATAATCGGTATCAACAGCTAAATCGGTAAAAAATAATAAATAGTTACTAAAATTAATTTCCGATTCCCAACATGCAGCTATTAGTATATGTTTATTTTCTTTTGCCTTTTTACTTTTAATAGCTGCAATTAACAAATCAGAACCTTTTTCTTTTTTTAAAGTTAACAATGTTTCTTCTTTTACTTCCTTGTTTTTAGGGTCAGCAAGCAAAGATATTAACGTAGCTATTTTATCTTTATCCAAATCAGCATCATCATTTTCATAATTATCTGCACCCACAATAGCTGTATGATACTCTTTACTATTGAAATATTTTTTTAAATCTTCATTTGTTTCCATCTCAATTATTTTTTGCAAATATCTTAAATTTCAGTGAAATTTTATTCTTTAATTATAAAAACAAATCGACTATATAATATTTCTCCAAATCAAAATCAAAACCCCTACAATAGCTATTAATGCTCCCAATATTGATTTAATAGTGATTTTTTCTTTATAAAACAAATAAGACAATGGCAGTATAAATACAGGAACCAATGAAAAAATAGTTTGAGCAATGGATGGTTTATTTTCCAATAAAGAAACAGCATACATCGATAAACTTACACCCATTACTGGTCCAAAAAAAGTTCCTGCAAATGTATAAACCACTCCATTGTTTTTATTTTCAAAAACTGGTTTCAAAACATTTTTAACATTTCCTTTTGCTAGTGTTATTATATAAATAATTGCAGTTGCAGCAATCATTCGTATCCATGTTGCATGAAAAAAAGCTAAATCAGAAACATCTTGTTTATATGTAAACCCTTTATTTGCAAGTACTACACCTACTCCCTGACAAAAAGAAGCTAAAACACCAAATACAATTCCTTTTCTAACATTCCCATGTTCTAATTTATAGGTAGTTACATTTTCTTGCTTACTGATTGTTACCCATATTACTCCTGCTATAGTAATAACAATACCTACTAAACCAATCCAATTTATACGTTCACCTATAATAAAATACCCCGCAAATAATGCAGCTGCCGGAGCTAAAGGAATAAAAATACTTCCCACACGAGCACCCAAAATAGCAAATGAAGTAAAACCAAAATAATCGCCCAATGCTAAACCTATTATTCCTGACAAACCAAACCACAACCAATGCTCAGGCAAAGGAGTCGAAAACAAATCAATGAATGAAAGTGGTAAAAAAGAAAGAGAGAGGACTGTTAAAAATAAAACAGCTAAAACCAATCGAAAATGGTTAACCGAATTAGGGCCTAATCTTCTTGAAGCTTCTGTGAATGGAAATATACCAATGCTCCACGACAAAGTTGTACAAAATGCGATTGTTTCGCCTAGATAAGAAGTAAGATTAAAAGACATGTTTAATTCTAGGCAACAAATATATAGTTAAAACGATTGTGTATTATTTATTTTTAGTAGAATTAGAGGGGGTATCAATAATACAATCTATTTTGCTTCTTATATTATCGGCTTTGTATAGTTTTGCCTTTACACTGCCCACAACGATAGGTGTTTCTACATACACCGGAATTTTATTTTTATCATCCGTTACCCAAACTGTCATTTCTTCTCCTCCT
>JAEUTT010000199.1 GCA_016787165.1 Bacteroidia bacterium
TAGCGGATGTGCATGTTCTAATAGCCAGCTAGTAGCTGCATGCCCGGCTTCGTGATAAGCAATTACTTTTTTCTCTTGCTTCGTGATGATTTTATTTTTCTTTTCTAAACCGCCAATAATTCTATCCACTGCGTCTAGGAAATCTTGTTTACCAATAGCATCTTTACCATGTCGTGCAGCAATTAATGCAGCCTCATTACAAATGTTTGCAATATCGGCACCGGAGAAACCTGGAGTTTGTTTTGCTAAGAAGTCTACATCAACTGTAGTGTCAAGTTTTAGTGGTTTTAAATGAACTTTGAAAATATCTTTACGTTCGTTTAGGTCGGGCATATCAACATAAATCTGTCTGTCGAAACGACCAGCACGCATCAATGCTCTGTCTAAAATGTCGGCACGGTTAGTAGCAGCAAGTATAATTACACCACTATTGGTTCCAAAGCCATCCATTTCAGTTAACAATTGGTTTAGAGTGTTTTCGCGTTCATCGTTTGCACCTTGTGAAACGCTTCTTCCACGGGCTCTACCAATTGCATCAATTTCATCAATAAAAATAATACATGGTGCTTTTTCTTTTGCTTGACGAAATAAATCACGAACACGCGATGCACCTACACCTACAAACATTTCCACAAAATCGGAACCCGAAAGTGAGAAAAAAGGCACCTTTGCTTCTCCTGCTACCGCTTTTGCAAGTAAGGTTTTACCCGTTCCTGGAGGGCCTACAAGTAAGGCTCCTTTTGGTATTTTGGCTCCAAGTGTAGTGTATTTTTTAGGATTTTTTAAGAAGTCAACAATTTCTTTGATTTCAATTTTTGCTCCTTCTAATCCTGCAACATCATTAAATGTGATATTTACGTTAGTGTCTTTGTCAAATAATGTTGCTTTTGATTTGCCAATGTTAAATATTTGGCCACCGCCTCCGCCACCACCCATTCTACGCATGATGATAATCCAAATTACAATCATTAATACTAACGGTAAAATCCAGCTCAATTGACTTCCCCAATCGGTTCTTTCATCTTTTTCAGGATAAATAACCTCATTTGGTAAAAATTCTTTTTGTGCTTTTTCTAAGTCTTTACTAAATGATTCTACAGATAAAATTTTTAGTTTGTAATGCGGACCATTAGGATGTTTATCAATGCCATCTTTTACATATTGAGGTAATTTTTGAAAATCTCTTCCAATATAAATCTCTGCAATATTATCAGTAGGCACCACTACAATTCGCACTACATGGTGTTGTTTAAGCATTGTTTCATAAAACTCTCCTGATTTTACTTCTTTAATAGTTCCACCAAAACCATTCATCATTTGCAAGCCAATTAATGCCACTGCAATAATTCCATATATCCAGTAAAAGTTAAATGGTGTTTTAGGCAATTTAGGTTTGTTCGGAAGTTTATCTTTAAAACTTTTATTGTCTTTCGGTTGTTCGTTCATTTTAGTTGTCTTTTCTTAATTTTTTAATCAAAAGCGATTTCTGTTATTTCGGCATCAGCCCAAAGTGACTCAAGGTTGTAAAAATTTCTCATCTCAGATTGAAATACATGAACAACAACTGTTACATAGTCAATTAAAACCCATTCTGAGTTTTCAAAACCTTCGGCACGATAAGGGTTTTCACCGATGCGCTTTTTTACAATTTCTTCAACAGAGCCAGCTACTGCATTTACTTGTGTAGTAGAATCGGCTTGGCAAATAATAAAATAATCGCAAACACGGTTGTGAATATTTTTTAAATTTAATACAGAAATATTTTTTCCTTTTTTTTCTAAAATCCCTTCCACAACCGCATCTGCAAGTAATTGGTTTGCATCTTTTATCGCTTTTGGCTTTGGACTAGCTTTTTTTGTTTCTTTTTTAACAGCTTTAGTGGCTGGTTTAAAACTAACTTTTTTTGCTGCAACCTTTACTGTTTTTGAACTGCTTGCTTTTGCTACAGGTTTCTTTTTAGTGTCGATTTTTTTTACTGCTTTACCACTTGAAGAGCGGGCAGTTTTTGCACTTGTTTTTTTGGGTGTTTCTTTCTTTTTAGCCATTAGCTATTTTATATCTATTAAATTTCGTTATTTGTAAAAACTTTCAATTTTGTGATGAACACAAAAATAATGAAATCTTTCTCATAAACTTCAATGAAAACATTATTTGTAGGGCAAAATAGCATTCATTTACAGTCGGTTGATTCTACCAACAGTTATGCCACTGAAATGTTGCGCCAAATTAGCTTACCCGATGGCACACTATTTTATTCATTTAATCAGCAAAATGGGCGTGGGCAAAGAGGAAATGAATGGGAGAGCGAACCCATGAAAAATGTGGCTTTGAGCTATGTTTTATACCCTAAATTTATGGATGCTAATAAGCAGTTTTTACTCACAAAAGTAATTGCTTTAGGGGTCGCTGACTTATTGACAGCTATTTTCAAGAACGAGTCTATTGTGGCGGAAGTAAAGGTGAAATGGCCAAATGATATTTACGTCAATAATCAAAAAATTGCAGGTGTTTTAATCGAAAATACAATCAGAGATTCATTAGTGCAAAGCAGTATTGTTGGGATT
>JAEUTT010000208.1 GCA_016787165.1 Bacteroidia bacterium
GGATATGAACAAAATCAAGGAAATTACTTGAACCCTGAAAACAGTTTACCAACAAATGGATTAGCATACTCTCAACTTTCTATTCCATTATTACAAAATTTAATTATAGATGAACGAAGAAGTATTTTAAAACAAGCTAAAATTTTTCAAGAACAAACTGCATACGAAAAAATTTACCAAATAAATGAATTGCTTTATAATGCCGGAAAATCCTATTGGGATTGGAGTGTTTCATATAAAAACTTAGCAATCTATAAAAATGCTGTTGAGCTAAGTAGTCAACGTTTAGAAGCAGTTAAACTAAGTGTAACATTGGGTGATAGACCACTAATAGATACTGTTGAAGCTAGTATTCAACTCCAAGATAGAACAATTAATTACCAACAAGCATTAGTCGACTATGCTACTAAAACCCTTTTATTGTCAAATTTTTTGTGGCTTGAAAATAACATACCTATTGAATTAACTAATCAAATAATACCCGATGACTTTTCAAAAAACTATAACAAAGATGAATACATCATCAACACTATTGCAAAAGTAGATAGTGTAATTAACAATCATCCTCTACTAAAAACATATCAATTTAAACTAAAACAGCTAACTATTGAACAGCAATTAAAAAAGGAAAAATTAAAACCTGTACTTAACATAAACTATAACCCTTTGTTTAATCCAGAAAACACAAACAATGTAAGTTTTAACAACTACAAATGGGGAGTAACTTTTGGAATGCCTATTTTTTTACGCAAAGAAAGAGGGGAATTAAAAGTGACCAAAATAAAAATTGAAAACACTCAATATGAAATGAATTATAAAAGAACTGAACTTAGCAATAAAGTAAGGGCAACAATAAATGAGTACAATAATCTAAAAAATCAAATAGCTATTTATGATAAAAATGTTGGCAACTATGAAAAGCTATGGCAATCAGAAAAAAAATTATTTGACTCTGGCGAAAGCTCACTTTTTATGATTAATAGTAGAGAAAGTAGTTATATAAATGCACAATTAAAATTAAACGATATAATTTATAAAAATAAAAAAGCGGCACTAGATGCAGAATATTCATTTGGACAATTAAATTCAATTTACTAACATGGAACAACTAGTTACTTCACAGTTTAAACTTGGAATTATAGCAGGCGGACAGCTAGGAAAAATGCTTGCCTTAGCAGCAAGCAATTGGGATATAAAAACGTATATACTCGACCCTAAAGAAGATTGTCCTGCATCTACTATTTGTACACATTTTATAAAAGGTAATTATCTTGACTATGATACTGTGTACGAATTCGGAAAAAAAGTAGATATGATTACTTTTGACATTGAAAACATCAATATTGATGCATTAATAAAATTAAAAGCTGAAGGGAAAAAAATTTTTCCAGAACCAGAAATACTGAAAGTTATACAAGATAAAGGATCGCAAAAAGAGTTTTATCAAAAACATCAAATTCCAACATCTAAATTTCAATTATTAAATTCAAAAGAAGAAATACTCAATGCTTTAAGCAATAAAAGTATCCGTATTCCATTTGTTCAAAAACTTCGAACATCAGGATATGATGGAAAAGGGGTAGAAACAATTCGTTCGAAACAAGCTATTGCAAA
Source organism: Bacteroidia bacterium (assembly GCA_016787165.1). GTDB lineage: Bacteria > Bacteroidota > Bacteroidia > 2-12-FULL-35-15 > 2-12-FULL-35-15 > 2-12-FULL-35-15. The sequence continues at coordinate 1,615 of JAEUTT010000208.1, forward strand.
ATTAATGGAAGGGAATTCTCTTATTGAAGAAATGGTAGATATTGATAAAGAGATTGCTGTTATTGTAGCTCGAAATACAAAAGGAGAGATTAAAACATTCCCGACTGTTGAAATGGAATTTAATTCTACTGTAAATTTAGTTGAACGATTAATTTGTCCAGCAAACATAAATGAACAAATAGATAAAGAAGCACAAGCAATAGCAAAACAAATAATCGAAAGTTTTAAAATGACAGGCATTTTGGCTGTTGAACTATTTGTAACAAAAAAGGGAGAAGTTTTAGTGAATGAAATAGCTCCTCGTCCACATAACAGCGGACATCACACTATTGAAAGCTGTATCACCTCACAATATGAACAACATTTAAGAGCTATTTTAGGATTTTCTTTAGGAGATACTTCCATAAAAATACCATCAGTGATGATTAATTTACTTGGCGAACAAAATTATTCGGGTGATGTAAAATATGAAGGACTAACCGAGTGCATGGCAATAAATGGAATTAAAATTCATATCTACGGAAAAAGAGAAACTAAACCATTCAGAAAAATGGGGCATGTAACAGTTCTAGACCATTCTATCGATTCAGCAAAAGAAAAAGCAAAAAAAGTAAGTTCAATATTAAAAGTAAAATCATGGAATTAAAAAAAGTAAGTATTATAATGGGTTCTGATTCAGATATGCCTATTATGCAAGAAGATGCAAAAATTTTAAAGGAACTAGAAATCAATTATGAAATCACTATTGTGTCCGCACACAGAACCCCATATAGGATGATGGAGTTTTCAGAAAATGCACACAAAAGAGGAATAGAAGTAATTATTGCTGGCGCAGGAGGAGCTGCTCACCTACCAGGAATGGTTGCATCGATATCTCCATTACCTGTTATTGGCGTTCCTATCAAATCAAGCAATTCTATTGATGGATGGGACTCTGTATTGTCAATACTGCAAATGCCAGGAGGCGTTCCTGTAGCAACTGTTGCTTTAAATGGAGCTAAAAATGCAGGAATTATGGCTGCACAAATGCTTTCAATTGGCAATCCAATAATCAGAGAAAAAATAATTGCATACAAAGAAAAATTGCAAAATGAAGTACTAGACAAAGTTCAAAAATTAAGCTCCTAACTGCATGATACTAATTAATATCGCATCTGAAAATGAAGAAATTATTCATAAAGTAGTTGCTATTCTTTTGAAAGAACAACTTGCTTTAGACGTCAATTATAAAAAAAATGTAAAACGACTTAAAAACATAGATGGACAAATCAAAGAGCATAATTTATATGTTATAACGGCTAAAACAAAAGCATTACTGTTTTCAAAAATAGAAACTATTTTAAAAGAACATTTTAAACATCAAATGCCTGAATTATATTCATTGCCTATTACTCTTATGGAATTAACACAAGCTGAGGAATTGAAAAATAACACACAAAAAATATAATCGTGAAAAAAATTATCTTTTTTATTATTTTTTTGTCTTTAACTTGTTCTTGTACGCTCATCAAGCACTCACCGGGCAAAGCATACAAAAAAGGATTAAAATATTCGTATGATGCAGTTATTATCCCTGGCTTTCCATACGATAATGGTGAATGGAATAGTGTTATAAAATTTAGGCTTTTGTGGGCAAAACATTTATATGAAAAAGGGATAGCCAAAAATTTTATTTTTAGTGGTGCAGCAGTACACACAAAATATAATGAAGGCTATATAATGGCTATGTACGCACATAAAATGGGAATCCCTAAAAAAAATATTTTTATTGAACCAAATGCCAAACATAGTAGTGAAAATATTTATTACTCCTTGTTAATTTGTAAAGAAGAAGGATTCAAAAAAATAGCAATTGCTACAGATCCTATCCAAAGTTTTTTAATCAGCAATTATATCGAAAGAATTAGAAATACTGATATTGATTATTTAACTCTTCAACCACGATATATTAGAGAACATAAATTTTATGATGAACCTACTATCAATTATGAATTGGCTATTGAAGAGGATTTTATTCCTTTAAAAAATAAAGAAAAATTTTGGGAAAGAAAAAAAGCAAGC
>JAEUTT010000209.1 GCA_016787165.1 Bacteroidia bacterium
CTTTTATAATTAATTCAAGGCAAAGCTACGGTCCTTGTTTCTTTTTATTTTTAACGACTCTACCTTAAAAATGCTTTTTGCTTGCTTTTGTTTTTAAAAATCCTTTTAAAATTGGGGCATTTAAAAAATATTTGTGAACTCATACAAATGAAACCATTGCTATTTATGCTTTTTTTATTTAAATCTTATTCGGTTTTATATACCTTTGCTGTTAAACCATTACATGCAAGTATTACTCACCACTCTTAATGCTAAGTACATTCATATTAACCTTGCTATTCGCTTGTTATATGAACTTAATAAAGAGTATAAAAACATTTCGTTCAAAGAGTTTACCATAAAAGAAAACACGGATGATATTGCAAACTTTTGTAAAACATTTGATGTTATAGCTTTTAGTTGTTATATCTGGAACATAACACCCACACTTGAGGTTATAAAAAAAATTAAACTGTTAAATCCAAATTGTAAAATTCTATTGGGAGGACCCGAGGTTAGTTACGAATGGAAAGAAATAATTGCATTAAATGCTGTAGACTATATCATTGTGGGTGAAGGAGAAATTCCATTTCAATCTTTTTTAAATTCGTTTCCTGATATTGAAAAGGTTCCGGGGCTTGTTTGGAAAAACAAAAACAATGAAGCCATTGAAAATCCGGCTCCTGCAATGTTTGATTTAACTAATTTTAAAAATATAAATCCTTATATTAATGATAAACCCGAAGAGCTTTATAATAAAGTGGCGTATATCGAAACCTCTCGGGGCTGCCCTTACAAATGTGAGTTTTGTTTAGCAAGCCTTGATAATAAAGTTCGTTATTTACCAAACGAAACCATCAAAGCAAATCTTTTGTACTTAATGCAACATGGTAGAGTAATCAAATTTTTAGACCGAACATTTAATATTAAAAAAGATTTTACAATTGATGTTTTCAAGTTTATTTTAGAGCATCATCAACCAAATAATGTTTTTCAATTTGAAATTACCGCAGACATTGTTCATCCCGATATCATTGCCTTTATTAACGAGCAGGTTCCTAAAGGTTTATTCCGCTTTGAAATTGGAATTCAAACCGTAAATCAAAAAGCCAATTTAGAGGTAAGTCGAAAACAAAATTTCGAAAAAACAAAAAACATTATCAAGCAGCTTGATCATAAAATTGAAATGCATCTCGACCTGATTGTTGGCTTACCATTAGACGAATGGAATGATATTAAACACAGCATTGAAGAGGTTTTCAAACTTTTTGCTCCCGAGCTACAGCTTGGTTTTTTAAAGTTTTTAAAAGGCACTCCTGTTAGAGAAAAGTATGAACAACACGGGTATGTTTTTGACTCTCTTCCTCCTTATCAAATTATTGAAAGTAATTATTTATCAAAAGAAGAGCTTGAAAAAATTGTTCAGCTTGAACATGCATTAGAAATTTATTGGAACAGCAAAAAAGCTATTAACACACTCAAATACATCACAAATAATTACAGCATCTTTGATTTTTTATTGGGATTAGGAATTTATTTTGGAACACAAAGAAGTTATCATAAATATTCATTAAACGATGTGTTTGAAATCTTAACCGCTTTTGCCGTACAGTTTGCTCCCTATGACGAGGCGCTGAAACAACTCATTGCGCTTGATTATTATTTGCACTTTAAAGTAAAGCCGCAAACGTTATTTTTAAATGAAATTGATAGAACAGAAAAAATGATGTTGATAGAACAAAAAAAATTAAACCATCACAAGTATAGATATGTGGCCCTTCCTATTGATTTTGATTTTGGCGTTTTTCAAGCACAAAACAGAATAGAAAAAAACAAATCAACTATTTTCATTCAATATGATGGTGTTAACAAAGCCGAAGTCGTTTGTTAGCTTATTCTCGATTCAGTTTTTGTTTCCAGAAAAAATAAACTTTAAAAGCAAGTACAGTAACAAACAAGCCACTGCTCCTGCCACACCTGCAATATTTCCAATCAAATCATTATACTCATACACAAACAAAATAACTCCTCCCGCACCAGCATTAACCATTCCGTGAAACAATGCTGGAGCTAATACCGAGTTTGTTTTTTCTCTTGTCCAGCTCATTAAAAAACCAAGTGGAATACAAAAAACGACCATCATAAAAACTCCTGTAATGGGGTGTTCGGGATAATTGTGTCCTTGCAAAATAAGCGGTGCGTGCCATAAACCCCAAATTGTTCCAATCAGCAAATTGCTTTTTACAAAACCTAAAGGCATCATTTCATTGTATAAAAAGCCCCTCCAACCCAGTTCTTCGCCAAGTGTAAATATTCCATTAATCAAACCTCCCAACAAAGCCGATGTAATAATGCTTACAAGAAGTAGCGCGAAGGGCGACAATGGAAGTTTGGGCATTTCCGACAAACCTGTAGCACTTGCAATTTCTTGCATTTTGGTGTTTAACAAGCCCTCGTCTAAACTAAAAAAGCCAAAGCCATTGACATTAAAAACATTTCCAAAGAGCACAATGATGCCTATTGTAAGGGCACAAAAGAGAACCTGCAACAAAGGAATCCACAAAAAATTTTTCCATTTAGTTTGTTTAAAATCAAAACCCAACAATTTTATTTCTTGCTTATAAATAATTTTTTGAACCACCAAGGCTGCAATTGCTGGTGATCCCATATAAACCAAAGCAACAATAACAGTTGCGGTCGTAGAACCATATTTTATTCCGGAAACATACAAAACAAATGCACTTAACCAGCTAAGGCCAAAAGCTAAGGCTAAAAACAAACTAATTTTTTTTAGATTCATTTTTATTCGTGTTGGTGTTTGTTAAAAGTATAAAAATTACTGTGTATAAAATCATTTTTATATCTAATCAGAAAGATTATTTTTGTAGCGCAAACAAAAACTCCTTTATGAAAACGGTTGATAATTTTAATTTTTCGGGACAAAAAGCGCTTATTCGTGTTGACTTTAATGTTCCTTTAAACGATTCATTTGAAATAACAGACGACACTCGCATTCGAGCTGCCTTGCCAACCATTACTAAAATTTTAAATGATGGCGGAGCTGTAATTTTAATGTCGCACCTAGGAAGACCAAAAGATGGTCCTACAGAAAAATATTCATTAAAACATATTGTTGCACATTTAAGTAAATTGTTAAACAAGTCTGTTTCTTTTGCCAACGATTGCATTGGAGCAGAAGCCTATTTAGCATCTAAAGGATTAAAGGCTGGTGAAATTTTAATTTTAGAAAACCTACGTTTTTATAAACAAGAAGAAAAAGGAGATGTTGATTTTGCAAAAAAATTATCTGAGCACGGAACTTTTTATGTAAATGACGCTTTTGGTACAGCTCACCGCGCACACGCATCAACAGCGGTAATTGCACAATTTTTTCCTACAAACAAATGTTTTGGCTATGTGATGAGTGGAGAACTTGCAAGCGTTAATAAAGTTTTAACACAATCCGAAAAGCCATTTACGGCTATTATGGGAGGCGCAAAGGTGTCTGATAAAATTTTGATTTTAGAACAGCTCATTAACAAAGCAAATAATATTATAATTGGCGGAGGAATGGCTTTTACATTTGTTAAAGCAATGGGGGGAACCATTGGTAAGTCCCTTGTTGAAGACGATAAATTAGAAACAGCATTAAACATTTTGGCTGATGCAAAAGCAAAAGGAGTAACTATTTATATTCCTGTAGATGCGGTAGTGGCAGACAATTTTTCAAATGATGCCAATAAAAAAACGGTAGATGTAAAAGCAATTCCAGACGGATGGATGGGCTTAGACATAGGGCCTGAAACAGAAAAAATATATGCCGATGTAGTGGCAAATTCTAAAACCATTTTGTGGAATGGACCAATGGGCGTTTTTGAAATGAGCAGTTTTGAAAAAGGAACAAAAGCTGTTGCTGAAGCAATTGTAAAAGCAACAAAAGCTGGAGCTTATTCTTTAATTGGTGGCGGTGATAGTGTTGCTGCTATTAATAAATACAATTATGCCAATGATGTTAGTTATGTTTCTACCGGTGGTG
>JAEUTT010000243.1 GCA_016787165.1 Bacteroidia bacterium
ATTTTATAAAACATATTTATCGGAGAAAGATAATGTTCAAATTGTATTTAATAAAACCTATCAATTACTTCAAGTTGCTAAAGCTGCTTTGGTAACTTCCGGTACTGCAACATTAGAAACAGCATTGTTTGGAGTACCCGAAGTAGTATGTTATAAAGGAGGAACAATTTCTTATTTAATTGCGAGACAGCTAATCAAAGTAAAATACATCTCTCTTGTTAATTTGATTATGGATAAAGAAATTGTAAAAGAGTTAATCCAAGCCGAATTAAACGAAAGTAATTTAAAAATAGAATTAGAAAAATTATTAGTTGATTCCACAAGAAACGAAATGCTGAAAAATTATAGTGAACTAACTCAAAAATTGGGTGGAGTAGGAGCTTCTAAAAAAGCGGCTCAACTGATGTATTCTTATTTAACAAATTCAAACTAAAAATGTTAAAAGCTAAGCATATAACTATTGTTTTATTACTATCACTTTTGTCCTTTCATGCTATTGCAGGCATTGTAAATGCATCGGTGGTTAATGTTAGAATTCTTACCACCAAAGTCATTAACTCGTTCATATTTTCACCATTAGAAGGAACTTATTTAGTGTATGCTGATGGCAACTTAATTATCGAAACGGATGCGAGTGGTATTTTTCAAATGTCAATTGAAAAAGATGTAATCACGTTAAAAACATTTGAAAAAACAATAGGTTCTTATTCATCAATAAAAATTATGTCGAAAGACATTGATGCTGCATTCAAAATAAAATCGGTGATTCCTGAAAGTAAAGTTAGGAGCTACTCAGGAAGTTTAACAGTGGATATTACTACTGATAAAAAGCAATTTTTATTGATTAATAAAGTGGAACTTGAAAAATATATTGCAGGCGTTGTTGAGTCTGAATCGGGAACAAAAACGAGTTTGGAATATTATAAATTGCAAGCCATTTTGTGTAGAACCTATTTGTTGGCACATATAAATAGGCATATTTTAGAGGGTTACCAAGTATGTGATGATGTACACTGCCAAGCATATCTGAATAAACATAATGAAAATGATGTATGGAAAGGTGTTATAGAAACAAGAGGCTTGGTTGTAGTTGATAGTGATTTGAATTTAATCACATCTGCTTTTCATTCTAATTGTGGCGGACAAACCGTTAACTCTGAAAATGTTTGGACTGTTTCTACAAGCTATTTAAAAACGGTGAAAGATACTTTTTGCTTAAGTATGCCTCACGCTAAATGGCAACGTTCTATTCCTTTGGAAGATTGGAAATCGTATTTACAATTGAAGCACAAATATCCAATTGATGATAGCCTACAAATGAATAACGCTATTTCCTTTTCGCAACCCAATGGAAGAGCAATTTATTTTGTAGATAAAGGATTAAAGATTCCATTAAAAATTATCCGTGCCGATTTTCAACTAAAATCGACTTATTTCTCAGTTGAGCAAAAGGGGGATATGATTGTGTTTAATGGCAAAGGTTACGGGCATGGCGTGGGACTTTGTCAGGAAGGTGCTATGGCAATGGCTAAAAATAAAATTTTATATAAAGATATTTTAAATTATTATTATAAAGATGTTCATTTAATTGACTTATCAGCCTTAAACTATTTTAGATTAGAGTAGGTTTGTTAAATACTTCTTATCTTTAAGGGTGCATTTTAATCGGATAAAATATTTTCTGTTTTTTTTTATTGTCATAACGTTTAATTTTAAGCAGTATGCACAACAATTGTATGTGTTTTCTAATCATACGTCAGTATTATTTCCTGTTTCCGATACATCAGCTCATTTAAATAAAAAACGTTTAGGCTTAGTATTATCTACTGAATTAGGTCTTTATGCTGGCTCTTTGGTTGCACTCAATGAGTTATGGTATAAAAATTATCCTCGTTCATCTTTTCATTTTTTTGATGATAATGCAGAATGGTTACAAATGGATAAAGTAGGCCATGTTACTACCTCTTATTATATTGGTCGTGTAGGAATTAGTTTGTTAAAATGGAGTGGAGTGGAACGAAAAAAAGCAATTTGGTATGGTGGTATGCTTGGTTCTCTTTATCAAAGTACTATAGAAGTGTTAGATGGCTATTCTCAGGAGTGGGGTTTTTCTCTTGGCGATTTTGCTGCTAATACTCTTGGCTCCTTATTAGTTGTAGGGCAAGAGCTGGCATGGGATGAACAACGCATAACATTAAAGTTTTCATTTCAAAAAAGTGAATTTGCTCCTTATAGACCTAATTTATTAGGTAAAAATATTCAAGAAAATATTTTAAAAGATTATAATGGACAAACTTATTGGTTATCGATAAATCCTTCATCATTCATGAAAAAAGATACGAAATTTCCACATTGGTTGAATATAGCAATTGGTTATGGTGCCAATGGAATGACTGGAGGGCAAATTAATCCCCCATTTTTTGATATAAACACTAATCAAATTTATTTTGATAGATACCGACAATATTATTTGTCATTAGATGTGGATTTAACACGAATAAAAACAAAATCATTGTTTTTAAAAACGTTTTTTCAATCAATCGGTTTTATTAAAATTCCAGCTCCAGCATTAGAGTTTAATAGGAATGGAGTAAAAGGAAATTGGCTTGGGTTTTAGTCTTTAGAGCTGCTTTTTTTCGACTTATCTTTATTCTCTTTTTTTACAACTTTACCATTTTCAATTTTCAGATTGTCATCAATAAGTTGGTTGCTGTTTTTAGAGTCAGCTGTATTGGGATTATTGTATAATTTGTCTGTTCTTGATTTTTCATTTTTAGGCTCGATGTTCTCTGTAAAAAGCCATTTGTTTTTTTTGATTTTAAATCCATCGTATTCAAAATCTGTTGTGCAATAATATTGGTATTGTCCTTCTAATTTTGGGTCAATGGCCGATAAGCGATCAAAAACAATCATATTTAATTCATTGTTGTATTTCAACACAAATTTGCAATCGTGTGCATATTCAAATACAATTCGTTTTGGATTCTTTTTA
>JAEUTT010000245.1 GCA_016787165.1 Bacteroidia bacterium
TTTTTATAAAAAAGCTCAAGGCTTGAGTGTTTCAACAGGTTTGGTTACTAATCAAGCAGCAACAGATAAAAAAAAGGAAGGTCTTTATACTACATCATTAAGTGCTGCTGTATCGCGTGGAAAGTTTGCACGAAATCAAATTCAAGGAATAGAAAATAATCAAGGCCCTTATCGTTTGCGTGGTGCCGAAAACGAATTGTTTATCATTGTATTATCTGGAACCGAAAAAGTGTACATCGATGGAAGACTTTTAGATAGAGGACAGGAGAATGATTACATCATTAATTATAATACATCCGAAATTATATTTACTGCCAAACAGTTAATTACTAAAGATAAGCGTATCGTTGTTGAGTTTCAATATTCTGACAAAAATTATGCTCGTTCATTGGTGCATTTTGGTAATGATTATGAACAAGAAAAACTAAAAATAAATGTTCATGTTTATTCGGAGCAAGACAGTAAAAATCAGCCACTACAACAAGAGCTTACACCTCAACAAAAAAAAATATTATCACAAATTGGTGATACTCTTTCATTGGCTGTTTTTCCTAGTTTTGATAGTATTGGTTTTAATAACTCGGAAGTGCTATATTTTAAAACGGATACCACAATTGGTTCGCAAACATTTGCAAATATTTTTGTGTATAACACCAATGCCGACAGTGCACATTACAGAGTTGCATTCAGCAATGTAGGTGCTAATAAAGGAAATTACAGACAAATAAATTCCAGTGCAAATGGAAAAGTCTTTCAATGGGTAATGCCTGATACACTTACCAATATTCCGCAAGGTAATTTTGAGCCTATTATTCAGCTTATTTCACCTAAAAAAAAGCAAATGCTTACCGCAGGATTTGAATACGCCTTTTCTAAAAAATCAATTTTAAAAGTAGAAGGAGCGGTTAGCAATAATGATATCAATACATTTTCAAAAGAGAACTCCAATGATGATGTTGGGTATGGATTAAAAATAGTATATGATCATTTTCATACATTAAATAAAGGGAATTTAGATTCATTAAAACCAAAGTGGACATTGCATTCCAATGCAAATTATGAATACGTGCAAAAATATTTTTCACCCATTGAGCGGTATCGAAATATTGAGTTTGAAAGAGATTGGAACAGAGGTGCAGCACTACAAATTGATGATCAGCATATTGTAGGTGCAGGAGTAACTCTTACTCAGCAAAACACAATAAATATAGGTTATCGATTTAATGCTTTTTTAGAAGGACAGATATACAATGCAACCAAGCATTTTACCAATGTTTCCGTGTCAACAAAAGGATTTAATTTAAAATATGATGGGAGCTTATTAAATTCTGAAGGTGCTCAAAGAACAAATTTTTATAGGCATAAAACATTTATTTCACAATCAATAAAATGGTTAACCATTGGGGTGAAAGATGAATTTGAAGACAATAAATTTTCAAAAACAAAAAAGGATTCATTACTTGCTAACAGCTATAAATTTTGGGAATGGCAAGCTTTTGCACAAAATACAGATACCACAAAAAATAGATATGGAATTTATTATAAAAACAGGGTTGATTATGCGGTAAGGTATTCATCTGTCAACGGAACTTTAAATCCGGCAGCCATAGGCGAAAGTTATGGTGCTTTTTTAGATTTAAATCAACACCCCAATAATCAACTAAAAATAAATGTGGCTTATCGCGAATTAAAAATTCAAGATAGTATTCTTACACTTCAAAAGCCCGACAATTCATTGGTAGGGAGGCTTGAGTATAACCTCAGGTTATTAAAAGGACTTCTTTTTATGAATACATTTTATGAAATAGGTTCGGGCTTAGAAATAAAAAAAGAATTTTCATACATAGAAGTTGCTCCTGGGCAAGGAGTATATACATGGATAGATTACAATGAAAATGGAGTGAAAGAACTAAATGAATTTGAGTTAGCAGCTTTTTCTGACCAGGCTCGATTTATAAAAGTATACACACCTACCAATGAATATATTCGTACATATAGCAATCAATTTAGTCAAACATTAATGATTAAACCAGCAGCCATTTGGGGGAATAAAAAAGGGGTTAAAAAATTAATAGCACGTTTTGCAAACCAGGTATCGTATCGAGTGGAAAGAAGATCAAATGAAGATGATATCAGTAAAGCATACAATCCATTTTATTCCGAAACGAATGATAGTACCTTGCTCACCTTAAATTCATTGTTCCGAAATACGTTGTTCTTTAATCAATTAAGTCCTGTTTTTGGTTTGGATATTACTTATCAGGATGTAAAAAACAAAACCCTTTTAGTAAATGGCTTTGAGGCACGCAAAAATAATTATTATGAAGGGCGATTACGATGGAATATTTCTCAAAAATTTAGCTTTAATGCCTCTGCTAAACAAGGAGAAAAAGCCAATAGTTCTCAATTTTTTAGTTCACGCGATTTTGTAGTTACCTATTATGAATTGGAACCCAAATTAAATTATCAACCTAGCACATCGTTTAGAACAACAGTGTCTTTTAAATATACCGATAAGCAAAACAAGCTTGAGTTAGGCGGACAAAGGGCTGTTTTACAAGATTATGGTGCCGAGTTGAAATACAATGTGCTAAACAAGGGGAGTTTTAATTTAAAAGCTAATTTTATTCAAATAAAGTTTGATGGAACACAAAATACTTCTCTTGCTTTTGAAATGCTGGATGCATTACGTGTAGGGCAAAATGTTACTTGGGGAATTACATATCAACGAAATTTATCCAATAATTTACAGTTAAGCTTAAATTATGATGGTCGTAAATCGGATGGAGTTAAAGCAATTCATACCGGAGGAGCTCAGGTAAGAGCTTATTTTTAGTGAATTATTTATTTATTCCTTGCTCTAATAAGTCATTAATTTTTTTAAGTAGACAATTACCTCAATCAACTAATCACCCATTTAACCAATTCCCAATTAACCAATCCCCTAATTAACCAATCCCTCGATACCACCTTAACTTTATGTTACTAATTCATTATCTGTTAATTACTATTTAATAACTAGGTATTGACATGTCGGAAAAACGTGTTACATTTGCACTGTCTTATTACATAAATAAGAAGTGAAAACCCTACAAGAGTTCGCCTAGGCGAATATTCCGAAACCACTTCCAGGAAAAACTTTAATACAAATAAAACAATGAAAAAACTTTTACTTTCGGTTTTAGTGATGGCTGTGGCATATACTGTATCAGCACAATGCACTGACTTAATTATTTCTGAGTATGCAGAAGGGGCTAATAATAATAAAGCCTTAGAATTGTATAATCCTACAAACAGCCCTATTGCTTTAAATAACTTGTACCGTTTGGTACGTTATAATAATGGAACAGGTGCGGCTGCTGGTGAGGCTAATGCACAAGCATCTATTAACTTAGGGGCGCATGTAATGCAACCGGGCGAAGCTTGGGTGATTGTAATTGATAAACGTGATGCTGGTCAGCCTTGTCCGGGTCAAGAGTGTGCTGTTAGCGCTGCCTTGCAAGCTGTAGCAGATACTTTCCTTTGTCCTGATTATAATGTTAGTTATGCAATGTATTTTAATGGAAACGATGCTTTGTCCTTACAAAAAAATGTAGGAGGAACTTGGCAATATGTTGATATTTTTGGTAAAATTGGTGATCCTTCAATGGTTACAGGTTTTGGATGGAGCGATGTTTTTCCTTATGATGGATCTGCTCCCGGTTCAAGAATTTGGACAGAAAACCATACTTTGGTTCGTAAAGCCAACGTAATGCAAGGAGTAACCACTAATCCAACTAATTTTATTGTTAATGTGGAATGGGATTCATTGCCTAATCAAACATGGACCGGCTTAGGTTCACATACTTGTAATTGTGCAATTACATCTATTCAAGAGCAAGCAGCGAGTTCAATACCTGTTAGCGTATTTCCTAATCCTTCAAGCTTAGGTTATGTTACAGTTGCTGCTTCAGAAACAATTAAAAAAATTGAACTTTTTAATGCAATTGGGCGATCGGTTATAACTCCTGTTGTTAGCACTACAAGCTCAATTAGAATAGAAACAGAAGGATTAACAGCCGGAATTTATTTTGTAAAAACTACATTTGATAATAATAGAACCACTGTTGTAAAACTCTCCATACAATAATGTTAAATCAAAGAGGCTGTTAAAAAAATAACAGCCTCTTTTTTCTCTTTTAAAATGAAAGCTTTTTACTCCTTTTTACTCCTGTCTTTTATTAGTATTTCGGTTTTTGCGCAATCAACCGAAATAAAAGGTACCATTAAAGATGAAGCTACCGGTGAAACGATTATTGGTGCTACTGTATTAATTTCTGAAGGTAAAGGTGCTGTTACTGATTTAAATGGAAACTATTCAATTAAAGTTGATTCTTCGGGAATATACACATTAACTGTTTCTTATGTAGGTTTTGAGCCTCAATCTCAAAAAGTAAAAGTTGCAGAAAAGTCTGTTGTTGTCAATTTTAGTTTAAAAACGAGAACATTAAATGAAGTAGAAGTAATTGCCGATGTTGCTCGTTCAAGAGAAACACCTGTTGCTTTTTCAACAATTACTCAAAAACAAATTCAAGAAGAGCTAGGGACACGTGATTTGCCAATGGTGCTAAACAGTACTCCTGGTGTGTATGCAACCGAACAAGGTGGCGGTACGGGTGATGCACGTATAACTATTCGTGGATTTGACCAACGTAATGTTGCTGTAATGGTGGATGGTGTTCCTGTAAATGATATGGAAAATGGACAAGTATATTGGAGTAACTGGGATGGTTTAGGAGATATTACTCGTACTATGCAAGTGCAAAGAGGCTTGGGCGCATCTAAATTAGCAATTGCCTCAGTAGGTGGTACCATAAATATTATTACAAAAGGGATTGACCAAAAAATGGGTGCTTCTATTAAACAAGAAGTAAATAATTATGGGCTGAATAAAACATCGTTTGCATTTAATAGTGGTGAGTTAAAAGGGAAATGGGGTGTTACTCTTGGTGGCTCACGTAAATGGGGCAATAATTGGGCTGATGGTACATTCACCGATGCATGGTCGTATTTTTTTAAAATTCAAAAACGATTTAACAAACATTTAATTACTCTTGGTGCAAATGGTGCACCTCAAAAACATGGTCAGCGTTATGATAGATTACCATTGGCTATTTATAGCAAAAAAATGTCCGACCGTTTAGGAATTAATTCAGATTCAATATTAACTTCTTATAATCAAGTTGAAAGAGGATTAAGATACAATCCTAATTTTGGAATTACCGATGAAACATATACCGTAAATTATAGAGGGAATCCATTTCCAAAAATTGGAAGCGATAATGAGTTTAACGAACGTGTGAACTTTTATCATAAACCACAATTTAACTTTTCTCATTTTTGGAGTCCTAATGATAAGTTATCGGTATCAACAGTAGTATATGCTTCATTTGGTACAGGTGGAGGAACAGCTCTTAAAAATTCAGTTGCTCGTGATAAAGAAACGGGCTTACTGAAAATTGAAACTGTTTACAATGCAAATTTAAGTGCGAACCCATCACCAAATTATAACCTTATTGAGCGCCCTTCAAACAATTATTTAAGAGCAAATCACAATGATCATTCATGGTATGGTTTGCTTTCATCTTGGACTTATAAAGTTGATTCAAACCTAACTACCTTATTTGGTATTGATGCTCGTTACTACAAAGGAAGACATTATCAATCGGTTTACGATTTAATGGGTGGGGATTATATCATAGATATTACTTCCGATAAAAATCAAGTGAATGGAACATTCCCTGGTGATCCTAATTTTAAAAATGCAGTTCGTAGGGTAGGTGATAAGGTGAGTTATTTTAATGATGCAATTGTAATGTGGGGTGGTGCATTTGCACAAGCCGAATATAGATTGAAAAAATGGACTACCTTTTTAACGGCTTCTGTTTCTGAAACTGGTTATCAGCGAATAGATTATTACAAGAAAAAAGATTTAGTAATTAATGGCAATACATTTGAACAAGCAGTAGGAACGGGTGATGCATTGTATTATAATGGAATTTATCATATTACAGCTAACGCTGGAACCGCAGTATCTGTTAATGGTGATACAACATTTGTGGGTACCGGAGTGAATACACGATACATTGTAAATGCAACAAAATATACTAACCAGTCGGCCGAAGCAAGATATAGCACTACAAAACAAAAATGGTTTTTAGGCTATACTGTAAAAGGTGGTGCTAATTACAACATCAATCAACATCATAATGTATTTATGAATGTAGGCTACTTAAATATGGCACCTCGTTTTAATGTTGTTTTTGATAATAATAATAAAGAAGTATTGGATGCCAAAAATCAAAAAGTGTATGCTGTTGAGTTTGGCTATGGATTACATGATCCTAAATATGCTGCCAATGTTAATTTATATTATACCATTTGGGAAAACAAACCTCCAACCTCTTTACCACAAGTAAATACACCCGATGGAACTTATTATTACAATATTAATGGTTTGGATGCACTTCATAAAGGAATTGAAATTG
>JAEUTT010000268.1 GCA_016787165.1 Bacteroidia bacterium
TATAACAGTTAAAGGTCCAAAAGGAACCTTAACTCAAAATGTAGATTCTGCTATTACAGTTACAAACCAAGATGGAACATTAACAGTTTCTCGTGCAACTGAACAAAAACGTCATAAATCATTACATGGTTTATACCGTTCATTAATTGCTGGAATGGTAAAAGGTGTTAGCGAAGGATATAAAACTGAACAAGAATTAGTGGGTGTGGGTTACCGCGCTGCTACTAAAGGTCAGTTATTAGAATTATCGTTAGGGTACTCTCATAACATTACATTTGAATTACCTGCAGAAATTAAAGTTACTACAACTGCTGAAAAAGGACAAAATCCAAAAGTTATTATGGAAAGTGCTGATAAGCAATTATTAGGAATGGTAGCTGCTAAATTACGTTCATTACGTAAACCTGAACCATACAAAGGAAAAGGTATTAAGTTTACTGGTGAAGTATTAAGAAGAAAAGCAGGTAAATCAGCTGGTAAATAATAAATAAAAACATTAATTATCGGCAAAAACCGATATAAATAATAAACAAAAATGGGAATTACAAAAGAGTTCAGAAGAAACAGAATCAAACAACGTATCCGCAAAGTGGTTACTGGTGATGCTCAAAGTCCAAGACTTACTGTTTTTAGAAGCAATAAAGGAATTTATGTTCAGCTAATTGATGATAATGCAGGAAAAACATTAGTAGCTGCTTCATCTGCAGACAAAGGTATTGCTGATGCTAAAGTGAATAAAATCGATCAAGCAAAACTTGTAGGTAAAGCAATTGCAGAAAAAGCTGTAAGTGCTGGTATTACATCTGTTCGTTTTGATAGAAATGGTTATTTATACCATGGTCGTATTAAATCATTAGCAGAAGGCGCTCGTGAAGCCGGACTAAAATTCTAATTAAATAAATTAAAAATTAAAAACTTTATATCGTGTCAAACGCAAACGTAAAAAGAGTAAAATCAAGTGATATCGAATTAAAAGATAAACTTGTTAGCATTCAACGTGTAACTAAAGTTACCAAAGGTGGTAGAAACTTTACATTTTCAGCAATCGTAGTTGTTGGAAATGAAAAAGGAATTGTTGGTTATGGTTTAGGTAAAGCTAAAGAGGTAACTGATGCAATCACAAAAGGAATTGAAGATGCTAAAAAGAATTTAATCAAAGTTGCTATCGTTAAAGGTACTGTACCTCACGAACAACTTGGTAAATTTAGTGGTTCTGTTGTTTTCTTAAAACCAGCAGCACATGGAACAGGAGTTATTGCAGGTGGTGCAATGCGTGCTGTATTAGAAAGTGTTGGCGTAACAGACGTATTAGCTAAATCAAAAGGTTCATCTAATCCTCATAACGTAGTAAAAGCTACTATGGATGCCTTGATGAAAATGCGTGATGCAGCTACTGTTGCTCAACAACGTGGCATTTCAATGGAAAAAGTATTTAACGGATAACAATAGTACAAAGTCTTAAGTCATTAGTTTTTACTACTAACGACTAACGACTAGGGGCTAAAAACTAATAATAAAATGGCAACAATTAAAATAAAACAAATTAAAAGTGGTATTGATCGCCCAGAGCGTCAAAAACGTACTTTACGTGCACTTGGATTTACTAAATTAAACCAAACATTAGAAAAAGAGGCTACACCTCAAATTCTTGGAATGGTTAAAAAAGTAGAACATTTAGTTATAGTAGTTAAATAAAAAAGCAGAGAAAAAGGGTTAGAGGTTTATGAATCTTTAATTCGTTAAATCTCACAATCAACAAATAGATAAAAAGATGAACTTAAGTAAATTAACACCAGCAGAAGGTTCTGTAAAAAACGCAAAAAAACGTTTAGGTAGAGGTCAAGGATCAGGAAAAGGCGGAACTTCAACAAAAGGTCACAAAGGTGCTCAATCTCGTTCAGGATACTCTGCTAAAAGAGGTTTTGAAGGTGGTCAAATGCCATTGCAAAGACGCGTTCCAAAATTTGGATTTAAAAATATTAACCGTGTTGAATACCGTGGAATTAACTTAGATGTAATTCAAGGTTTAGTTGATAATAACAAAGTAGAAACTATTGATTTAGCATTCCTTATTTCAAAAGGATTGGCTCATAAAAACGATAAAGTAAAAGTATTAGGTCGTGGTGAGTTAAAATCAAAAGTAGAAGTAAAGGTACATGCATTTTCGGCTACCGCAAAATCAGCGATTGAAGCTAAAGGTGGAAGTGCAGTAGCAATTGAAAAAGCGTAATTTTACGCAACCCAAATTGATATATGAAAAACTTTATAAATACATTAAAAAACATTTGGAAAATTGAAGAACTAAGAACTCGTATTCTTAATACGCTTGGTTTTGTTTTAATTTACCGTTTGGGTTCTTACGTAGTACTTCCTGGCGTTAATTCAGACGCTTTAGAGGTGGCTAATCAGTCTGCAGAATCAGGTTTAGTAGGCTTAATTAATATTTTTGCAGGTGGAGCCTTTTCACGTGCATCAATTTTTGGTTTAGGTATTATGCCATACATTTCTGCATCTATCGTTGTTCAGCTATTAGGTATGGCTGTTCCTTACTTCCGCAAAATGCAAATGGAAGGCGAAAGTGGACGTAAAAAAATTAATCAAATCACTCGTTTTTTAACTGTTGCAATTACAATGGCTCAAGCGCCAGGTTATATTGCAACTCAAATTACAAATAAAGCAGGTGTTGTACTTGATCCGAG
>JAEUTT010000369.1 GCA_016787165.1 Bacteroidia bacterium
AAGAAAAATCTTCGGGCATTTTTTATTAAGATACATTTTAAGTATTAATTAATTTATAGTATTTAATAATAATTTTACCTTTGTAATCCTTAGTCCGGGTGGCGAAACTGGCAGACGCACCATCTTGAGGGGGTGGCGAGAAATCGTGGGAGTTCGAATCTCCTCCCGGACACTTTACTTTATTATTTCCTGTAAATTTTTCTTGATCCTCTCAGCTATTTCATCAGTAGGCAAATCATTATCTTCATATCCAAAAGGATCTTCAATTTCTTCTGCTATTAATTCCAAACTTGCAAAAGCGTAAAACACAAAAAGTACCATTGGAATACTTGCCCATTTAAAATCATCTACCAAACCTATTGGCAATGTAATGATGTATAAAAAAATAATACGTTTTATAAATGTGCTGTATGAATAAGGGATTGGAGTTGCTTTTATCCGTTCACAAGCACCAACAATATTAGTAAAAGAGCGAAGTTCTTCATTTAATACAATCAATTTTTCTTCAGAAATTATGTTTTCTTTTTTCAAATTTTCTATTTCTAGATATAACTGCTGAGCAATTCTATTGGGAATATGGCTATAGGTTTTCAATTCGCCTACTCTATGGCTTGGATGATCTTCTAATAATTCTTCTTTAAACCCACCACGTAAATGTTCTTTTAAAGCAAATGGATAATTGCTAATTAAAATTCTAAAATTATTTTTCAATTCTTTTTTTTCAGCTGGAATAAACGCATTTAATTTTAGCATTAAGTTTCTAGAATTATTTACTAAGTCACCCCATAATTTTCGTCCTTCCCACCAACGATCATAAGCTGTATTTGTACGAAATACTAACAACAACGACAATACAAAACCTAACAAAGAATGTAAAACGGTTGTACTACGCAATTTAATTACCTGTAGTTCCACATCTAAATATGTGAGAATAGAAGAATAAATGGCAAGTGTAAGCATTGCAGGAATTAACATCCTGAATGAATCCGATTTATGAAAATGGAAAATTAATTTACTCCAATCTTTTGGGTTATATGCTTTCATTTTTATAAAATAAAAGCGCTTCACAAAATGTGAAGCGCTTTAGTGAATATTTATTTTTTTATGCTTTCACGCTCGCACGAATAATATTTAATGCGCCTCCAGCCTTAAACCATTCAATTTGCTGAGCATTATATGTATGGTTTGCTTTCACCTCATCCTTACTTCCATCAGCATGTGTAAATACAACTGTTAATGGAGCTCCCGGAGCAAATGAAGTTAAACCAATAATATCAACCAAATCATCTTCTTTTATTTTTTCATAATCAGCTTTATCGGCAAATGTTAATGCTAACATTCCTTGTTTTTTCAAATTTGTTTCATGAATACGAGCAAATGATTTTACCAATACAGCACGTACACCTAAATGGCGAGGTTCCATAGCTGCATGTTCACGAGATGAACCTTCGCCATAGTTTTCGTCACCCACAACGATAGAACCAATTCCTTTTGCTTTATACTGACGTTGAACTTTAGGAACACTTTCATAAGCACCTGTTAATTGATTTTTAACGCTGTCTGTTTTTTCGTTGAAATAATTAACCGCACCAATTAACATATTATTGGAAATATTATCCAAGTGTCCACGATATTTTAACCAAGGGCCTGCCATTGAAATATGGTCGGTAGTACATTTTCCTTTTGCTTTGATTAACAATTTCAATCCTTTTAAATCAATGCCTTCCCATGCAGCAAATGGATCTAACAATTGTAAACGGTCAGAGGTTGGAGAAACAGCCACATTAACTTTGCTTCCATCGGCAGCAGGAGCTTGGTATCCTGCATCTTCAACTGCAAATCCTTTTGGTGGTAATTCATCACCGCTTGGTGCATCTAATTTTACTTGTTCACCTTTTTCATTTGTTAAGGTATCTGTTAAAGGATTAAATGTTAAATCACCTGCAATAGCCATTGCTGTAACTATTTCCGGTGATGCAACAAATGCATACGTGTTTGGATTTCCATCTGCACGTTTTGCAAAGTTTCTGTTAAATGAATGGATGATTGTATTTTTTTCTTGTTTTTCAGCACCCATCCTGTCCCACATACCAATACATGGTCCGCAAGCATTGGTAAATACTTTTGCACCTATTTGATCAAACACATCCATAAATCCATCGCGTTGAATAGTATAACGAATTTGTTCTGAACCAGGATTGATACAATATTCAGCTTTTGATTTTAATCCTTTTGAAGCTACTTGTTTAGCTACACTTACCGCACGAGAAATATCTTCGTACGAAGAGTTGGTACAAGAACCAATCAAACCTACAGATACTTTTAAAGGCCATCCATTTTTAGTTGCTTCTTCTTTTAATTTAGAGATTGGAGTTGCTAAATCCGGAGTAAACGGACCGTTTACATGTGGTTCTAATTCTGATAAATTAATTTCAATTACTTGATCAAAATATTTTTCAGGATTAGCATACACATCTGCATCAGCAGTTAAGTGTTCTTTTACGGTGTCTGCTAAAGCAGCAACATCTGCTCTTCCTGTAGCTTTTAGATAGCGAGCCATTGACTCGTCATACCCAAATGTTGAAGTAGTAGCACCAATTTCGGCACCCATATTACAAATGGTTCCTTTACCTGTACAACTCATTGAAATGGCTCCTTCTCCAAAATATTCAACCACAGCATCAGTACCACCCTTAACAGTTAATATACCTGCTACTTTTAAAATAACATCTTTAGGGGCCGTCCAACCATTTAATTTTCCTGTAAGTTTAACACCAATTAGTTTTGGCATTTTTAATTCCCAAGCTAAACCGGCCATTACATCGCAAGCATCTGCACCACCAACACCAATAGCAATCATTCCTAAACCGCCTGCATTTACTGTATGTGAATCGGTTCCAATCATCATTCCTCCAGGGAATGCATAATTTTCTAACACTACTTGATGAATAATACCGGCACCTGGTTTCCAAAATCCAATACCATATTTATTAGATACAGAACCCAAAAAATCATATACTTCTTTGGATTCATTATTTGCGAAAGCTAAATCTTCGTTTGCTCCATTTTTTGCGGTAATTAAGTGGTCGCAGTGAACAGTAGAAGGCACAGCAACTTTAGGGCGACCAGATTGCATAAATTGCAGTAAAGCCATTTGAGCTGTAGCATCTTGCATAGCAACTCTATCAGGAGCAAAATCAACATAGGATTTACCTCTTGAAAAGCTTTCTGCTTTTTGATCTTTGTGTAAATGTGAATACAGAATTTTCTCGGTTAATGTTAAAGGTCGACCAACTAATTTGCGAGCTGCCTCCACTTTTGCAGGAAGATTTTTATACACTTCCTTAATCATTTCAATGTCGAATGCCATAGGTTTAAAATTATAAATTATAAATTATTGTTTCATGAACGGGTTACAAATGTACTATTTATTCGGTTTTTTTGAAATAAAAAAGGCGCAGATTATTTTTCTTGCGCCCCTTTTGATTTTAGGTAATTGATTATGGTTATATAACCTTTATCCTGTGCTATTTTTAATGGTGTATCATCAAAATCATTTTTTGCATTTACATCGGCTCCTTTTTCAATCAAGTAAACAACTAAATCGTATTTACCAGCACGTGCAGCACAATGAATAGCTGTATTTCCACCGTCATCTTTATCGGTAATTTTGCAACCTTTAGCTAAAAACAAATCAACCAACTCTCTGTCAGCTGCAGGTTTATCTTTTGTGGGTTTTGCTGATGATGCATATAAAATTGATTTGTGAAGTGGAAAAATATCTTCTGGTTTTTTAAAACTTGCTCCTTTTCCTAAAAG
Organism: Bacteroidia bacterium; assembly: GCA_016787165.1. GTDB lineage: Bacteria > Bacteroidota > Bacteroidia > 2-12-FULL-35-15 > 2-12-FULL-35-15 > 2-12-FULL-35-15. The sequence goes on from JAEUTT010000369.1 coordinate 3,820, forward strand.
GTATTTTACTAGCTCTGATTGCGAATTTTGAATTGCAATCTCTAAAGGAGAAGATGTTAATAATCCATTTTCATTATTGATTAATGTTGGATCTTTTTTAATTGCAGCTTCCACCATATTTACATTCCCAGTTTTAATATAATCCAAGAATTTTCCATCTTCGAAAAAAGAAATTTCAATAATTGTGTTTTCTCCAGCCTTTACATTAATTGTTCTATTTTATTTAGATTTTTTATCACTTGAAAGGGCGTCTATTTTATTTTCTCCTACTTTCAGGGGTACTTCTTTAGGAGTATATGCAGTTACTGCCACACCTGTAGCCGAACCATTGATTTTTACCACACAATCCATATCAGCAGCAATAGTCCCTTTTGCCGCTCCTTTAGCGGTTGCTGCTGCAGGCTTAGCGCCTGGTTTTGCTGCTTGAGAAAACAAGCTTGTAGCTGATACTAATAGACAAAAGATGATGGTAGTGGAAAGCGTATGTTTAAACATAAGGATTAACTTGAAAATTTACTCACTAAAAATAGTAATTTATTGCGTAAAACAAGGAATTTAGACTAATTAATTACCAACAATTGATAAACAAAAATACAAAAGCGAATGACTCTAATAAATTAGAATCATTCGCTTTGTTGAAGTAATATAATACTATTCAGCTACTTGCACCATTTTAAATGGCACATTGATAATTGCTTGATAATCTTCACCAGCCTCTAACATATCCTCATCATCTTCTTCGTAATACCAATTGATTGTTACTTGGCTTCCTGCTTTATTGATTGCTTCTAATTTTTTAAATACATCTAAAATACATTTTGAAGAACTTGTATTAAAATATTCCAATTGAATATTTACACTTGTTACTCCTTGAGGTTTAGCTGCATATTTTTCTAACCAATCAACTAGTGGCTTATAAAACTCAATAGAGTTTTCAGGGATAGAGCGTCCTTTAATTTCTAAAAATCCTTTACCTGTATCAAAAGTAATGGTTGGTGTTTTTGGTGTTCCTTCAATTGAAATTGTTTCCATATGCTTTATTGTTGTGAAATTTTAATGTTTAAACTGAAAAATGAAAATGTGTCGTCTACGGGTGCAAAGTTAAAATTTAATTTCTCTCCTGTTTTGCGTGCTATATCAATCATCCCTAATCAACCTCCACCTTTTAATGACATTTCGCCATTATTTAACACTGCTTTATAATATTCTTT
>JAEUTT010000478.1 GCA_016787165.1 Bacteroidia bacterium
CGGAAAATTATTGTACAGGCATACATCAAAATTTGCAGTACCGCTTACACCTCTTATTACTTTTATGTAATACTGAGTGCTACTTGTTAAGCCACTTACTTTAAGACTTATTGTACTATCGTTGTATGATGTACTAGTGTCTACCAAAGTAAGCCCGGCACATACGCCCGAATACAATTCTATCTTTGTAATGTATGCATCTCCACCTGTTCGTGCAACAGCAATCATTACATTTGCTGAATCACCTGTAAACTTAAACCACTTTTCTGTAGCTGTTATTGAGTTGCCTGTATTGCAACTATTTGTACTTGAAAAATTTACAGCAGTACTACAACTAGTACCTTGAGATTTTAAGTTACCAATGACTATCGCCATCATAATTAATAACAATAAATATTTTTTCATAAGCATTATTTTTTTGATTAATACAAGGCAACTATAGAACGATAATAATTCTTATGCAATAGCTTCTGAAAACTTTATTTCTTGCTTTCTATTCGAAAAATTGGAAATAATTTTTCGAAAGTTCGAGCTTAAAAAGTATAAAACCGTGGACAAAACACACCTCGACTCCAGTATTATTAACTGTTTGATAGCCAGCATTATAAAGGCGAAAGAGGCCTTTTTTTGTTTGTTTTTAACAAAAAAACAAACAAAAAAAGGATTTAAAAAAGAAAGGAATGGTTAATAATTTTATTTTGACTTTTCAATAGCCTGTTCAATATCGGCAATAATATCAATGATGTTTTCTAATCCAACCGAAATACGTACCAATCCAGGTGTTATTCCTGTTGCTAATCGTTCTTCTTCTGTTAGCTTAGCATGTGTAGTAGATGCAGGGTGTGTTGCAATGGTTCGTGTGTCGCCTAAGTTGGCAGTAAGCGAACACATTTGTAATGCATCTAAAAAATTTCGTCCACGTTCTATTCCTCCTTTAATTTCAAATGTTACAATTCCTCCTCCCATGCTCATTTGTTTTTTTGCAATTTCAAATTGAGGGTGTGACAATAAAAAAGGATAACGCACGTATTTTATTTCCGGATGGTTTTCTAAAAGCATTGCCAACTTGTGTGCATTTTGCGAATGACGCTCCATACGAATGGCCAGTGTTTCCAAGCTTTTTGATAAAACCCAGGCATTGAATGGCGAAAGTGCCGGACCGGTACTTCTACAAAAAGTATAAATCTCCTTTATCAATTCTTTTTTTCCTAAAACCAATCCTCCCAAAACTCTTCCTTGGCCATCAATGTATTTTGTTCCCGAATGGGTTACAATATGGGCACCAAATTCAATCGGACGTTGAATAAAAGGAGTTGCAAAACAATTGTCGACATTTAAAATAATGCTGTGTTTGTTTGCTAACTTTCCTAACCAATCTAAATCAATAATATCTAATCCTGGATTGGAAGGTGTTTCCACAAAAATCATTTTTGTGTTTTTTTGTATCAAGGCTTCCCATGTTTCTGGTTTATTTACATCTGCATAGCTGTGTTCTATTCCATACTTCGGTAATATTTTTGAAAGTACAGTATGAGTTGAACCAAAAATAGAGCTTGATGCTAAAATATGATCGCCACTTTTAAGCAAAGCCATAAAACTTGCAAAAACAGCAGCCATGCCAGATGCAGTTGCATAACCGGCTTCAGCCCCTTCTAATAAACACATTTTATCTACTAACTCACTGGAGTTGGGGTTGGTAAAGCGACTATAAATATTGCCTTCCAACTCATCAGCAAACATGGCGCGCATTTGCTCTGCATCATCAAATGTAAAACTAGATGTTAAATACATTGGCACAGAATGCTCTCTGTTATTGCTTTTTTCCGCTTGTGTGCGAATGGCATTGGTTTCAAATTTTTTCATACTTAACTAATCATTTACCGACACTTTATACGTAATGTTTGCTCCTGCTAATTCTAATGTTTTAGAAACAGAACAATATTTTTCCATTGATAATTGAACAGCACGCTCTGCTTTTTCTTTATCTATTTGTCCTTTTAATTTAAAATGTACAACAACAGTTTTCCATAATGAAGGTTCTTTTCCTTCTTCTCTTTCGCCTTCAATTGTTATTTCAAAATCATCAATAACTTGTTTTTGTTTTTTTAAAATCATTACAATATCAATAGCGCTACAACCTCCCAAGCCCATGAGTAGCATTTGCATTGGTCGCACACCTTTGTTGTGTCCACCAATGTTTTCACCGGCATCCATGTGTGCAATATTTCCTGTTTCGCTTATTGCTTCAAAATGAAAAGCATCATCCAGTCGTTTTAATTCTATTTTCATTTTAATAATTTTTTTTGAAACTCAAAGGTAAAAGAATTAAAGCAAATTTTGTTTAGTTTTGTGAACACCAGCACTTTCTTTCTGTTTATGTAGCAAAGTAGTTGGAGAAAAGCTATATGAGCAAACATTTTTTTACATATCGACAAGCATTAAAACTTGAAAATGGAGAATCAATTTCTTCTTTGGACATTGTTTATCACACTTATGGAACATTAAATGAGCAAAAAAATAATGTTGTTTGGTTTTGTCATGCGCTTACTGCAAACAGTGATGTTGCTGATTGGTGGAACTCATTAGTTGGCGAAGGAAAAACATACGACCCAACAAAACATTTTATTGTTTGTGCAAACATAATAGGTTCTTGTTATGGCTCTAGCGGACCGCTTACCATTAACCCAGAAACACAAAAACCATATTACAGCTCTTTTCCAAGTGTTACTATTCGTGATATGGTAAAAGCACATATCATTCTTCGCAAACATTTAGGAATAGAAAAAATCAACACCATTGTTGGTGGTTCAATGGGGGGATACCAAGTTTTGGAATGGGTTTTAACAGAACCATCAGTTTTCGAAAAACAAGTATTGGTAGCAACCAGTTCGCAAGAATCAGCTTGGGGAATTGCAATACACACAGCACAGCGTTTGGCAATAGAAACCGATTTAACCTGGAAAGAGCATCATCAACAAGCCGGAGCAAAAGGCTTAAAAGCTGCGCGCGCCATTGGAATGCTAACGTATAGAAATTATGAAGCATTTGTAAAAACACAAACAGACGAAGAACATAAGCTGGATAATTTTAAAGCAAGTTCTTATATCAATTATCAAGGCGAAAAATTAGTAAAACGATTTAACTCCTATAGCTATTGGCTCTTAACCAAAGCGATGGATTCCCATAACATTGCAAGAGGCAGGGGTGATATGAAAAATGTTTTAGGTTCTCTCAAAATAAAAACAATTATTATAGGAATAAGCAGCGATCACCTTTGTCCTGTTGCCGAACAAAAATTTATGGCGCAACACATTCCTAATTCACAATTTATAGAAATTGATTCGCCTTATGGACATGATGGATTTTTAATTGAAGGCAAATTGATTGGCGAAGCGATTGAAAAAAATTACTAAACCCCTTTCTTTGGAAAGTCATATAAAAACAATTCTCCCGTAGCGCCAGTTATTTCTTTCCACTCTTTAATTTTAAAACGAACCCCCACAATTCCACAAGTTGGAATGTTTTCTGTAAAAGGCGTTGTTAATCTATTGGCAAGCATTGTAAGTGTTGGGTTGTGCGCAAAAAGCATCAATGAGTTTTTAGTATTGGTTGATTCAGATATAATTTTTAAATATTCTTTTTCTGTTGTTTCATATAAATTACTGTGTACATGTATTTCAGAAGGGTTATAATTTAAATGACGGGAAAAAATTAATGCGGTACTTATTGCTCGAATAGCAGCACTCGAAACAATTAAATCTGGTATTAATTTATGTTTTTTCATTTGTTCACTCATAAAGTGAGCATCTTTATAACCTCTTGCATTTAACGGACGGTCAATATCCATAAGGTTTTCATTGGCCCATTCTGATTTTGCATGACGAACAAGAAAAAGTGTCTTCATTTTTTTTATATTTACTTCTTATAAAGATACAATGTTTTTAAGAATACTTTTTATTTCTATTTTTTGTGTTGTCTTTGCTGGAGCAAAGGAGCCATCTTTTATTGAAAAGCCAAAAGAAAAGGGTGTTCCTAAAAATTTTGCAACAACATTTTATCCTAAAAAAAACAAGAAGGACCAAATTATTAATCACACAGCATTTCGATTGTGTTATTCCGAAACACATGAACAAGCAATTTGGGTTGCATATCGACTAACAGTTGAAATGTGTAATAATAATGGCGAAGAACGAAGCAATGATTTTAGAGAAGACACAAGTGTTAAAACAAAATCAGCACATCCAGATGATTATAAAAAATCAGGTTATGATAGAGGACATCTTTGTCCGGCAGGTGATATGGGGTGGAGCGAAGCAACCATGAGCGAATCATTTTTGATGAGTAATATGAGTCCGCAAGAACCAAAGTTTAATCGTGGCATTTGGAAAAAACTGGAAACACAAGTACGCGAGTGGGCAAAAACAAATGAAGAACTGTATGTTGTTACAGCGGGTGTTTTGCAAGAAGGATTAAAAACTATTGGCGAAAACAAAGTGTCGGTGCCCAACTATTATTACAAAGTAATATTGGATGTAAAACCTCCCGAATACAAAGCTATTGCTTTTGTAATGCCTAATGAAGGAAGTAAAAACGACATTTTTGATTTTGCTGTAAGTATTGATTCGGTGCAGCGATTAACAGGCATAGACTTTTTTCCAACCCTGCCCGATTCTTTAGAGAATTATTTAGAAAAAACGATAAATAAAAACGAGTGGAGGTAAAGTAGATTAGGAATTAATTAATTCCTGTTTTTTTACCTTTTCTTCTTTTCGGCTGACCGGCAGTACCAAAACCATCTCCATCAACATTGTGTCTACTTCTTTCTTTTTTTCTTCTGTTGTAAGAGGTTCCGTTATGTTTAATGTTTTTATCCTTTTTAGGTTTGTCAAAATGTTGCATTTGACCTCTAGGCTTTTGGTCCTTCTTGAAAAG
>JAEUTT010000479.1 GCA_016787165.1 Bacteroidia bacterium
AGGAAAATTATTCCTCCCTTTTTTATTTTACTTTTTCCAACTTTGGATACATTTTCTCACGCATCGCTTTTATGTTTTCATCTGCAATATAATCGTCATACGACATACGCTTATCAATAATTCCGTTTGGAGTAATTTCTATAATCCTATTTGCTACCGTTTGCATAAACTCATGGTCATGAGAGGTAAACAAAGCCACATGCTTCCAATCTTTTAAAGCATTATTAAATGCTGTTATCGACTCTAAGTCCAAATGATTGGTTGGCTCATCTAATATCAAGCAGTTTGCATTGGTAAGCATCATTCTTGAAACCATACAACGCACTTTTTCTCCTCCCGACAATACGTTTGATTTTTTTAGTGTTTCTTCTCCAGTAAACAGCATTCGACCTAAAAATCCGCGAATAAAGGTCTCGTCCTTTTCTGTTGAATATTGTCTTAACCAATCCACTAAATTATAATCGGCAGTAAAATAGCTTGAATTCTCGTTTGGTAAATACGATTTAGTTATTGTGCTTCCCCAATTAAACTCTCCTTTGTCGGGCATTTCTTCGCCCATAATTATTTGAAAAAAACTGGTAATTGCAATATGCTCTTTTGACAATACTGCTACTTTGTCGCCTTTAGTTAGTGTAAACGTAACGTTTGAAAAATAAGAAACGCCATCAGCCGATGACTTGGAAAGGTTTTCTACATTTAAAATTTGATCTCCGCAATCTCTATCCGCTTTAAAAATAATTCCTGGATATTTACGTGTGCTGGGTTTAATATCATCTATCACCAGCTTTTCTAACAGCTTTTTACGACTTGTTGCTTGACGCGATTTAGATGCATTTGCGCTAAAGCGCTCCACAAACTCTTGCAACTCTTTACGCTTATCTTCCATCTTTTTGTTTTGATCAGAGCGTTGGCGCAAAGCCAACTGACTTGATTCATACCAAAAAGTATAATTTCCTGTATAAAGTTGTATTTTATTAAAATCAATATCAGCAATGTGTGTACACACTGCATCTAAAAAATGTCTATCGTGGGAAACAACAATTACGGTATTTTCAAAGTCGGCCAAAAAGTTTTCGAGCCAAGCAATTGTTTCTACATCCAAGTCGTTTGTTGGCTCATCTAAAAGTAAAATGTCGGGGTTACCAAAAAGAGCTTGAGCTAACAACACGCGCACTTTCTCTTTTCCGCTTAACTCACTCATTAATTTCAAGTGCAACTCTTCTTTAACTCCTAAGCCACTTAACATATTTGCGGCATCACTTTCGGCATTCCAGCCTTCCATTTCCGCAAACAACCCTTCTAGCTCTGCCGCTTTTATTCCATCTGCATCACTAAAATCGGGTTTTGCATACAATGCATCTTTTTGCTGAATAACCTCCCATAATTTTTTATTTCCCATCATCACTGTTTGCAAAACAGGATATTCATCAAACTCAAAGTGATTTTGTTTTAAAACACTCATTCGATCGCCAGGCGTTATTGAAACCTGCCCTGTGGTTGGATCTATTTCACCTGATAATATTTTTAAAAATGTTGATTTTCCGGCACCATTAGCGCCAATAACGCCATAACAGTTGCCTGGAGTAAATTTTATACTTACTTCGTCAAACAAAACTCGTTTGCCATAACGTAATGATAAATTGGATGTTGAAATCATTGTATTCCTTTTTGAGCCTGCAAAAGTACTATATTTTTAGTAAAAGAATGACATGATTCTGTTATATTTGGAAATGCATTTTTATCGGGTTTTTATCCTTTTTGTTTTGTTTTTGTTTTGCACAAACTTGTATTCACAAGAAAACGCAACTCTACAAAAGCTTATTAAGCTTTCCAATAAATCACTCAACAGAAATGCGGACAGCTCCATCGTTTACTCTGATTCAATAATTGTTCTTGCAAAAAAGCTTAACGACAAACGCTCTCTGATAATAGGATTAAAAAACAAAGGACAAGCCAACTACTATTTAGGAAACTATCCAAAGACATTAAGCTGCTACCAGCAAGCAATGAGCATTGCTGAAAAAGAAAAACAAAACGATTTACTTTTATCGCTTCACAACTTGTATGGTACATTTTATAAAAAACAAAATAACTTAAAAGCTGCACTTGAAGAGTTTTCAAACGGCTTTTCTTTAGCAAAAAGCCTAAACGACACTGCTGCAATGGCAAGTTCCATGAATGATATGGGGCTAGTTTATCAACTACAAAACGATGTTTTTACTGCCATTGATTGCTTTACAAAAAGCTTAAAATTGTATCAACAACAAAACAGCAAGCTAGGAGAGTCTTACTGTTTAAACTATTTAGCAGAAGTATATGCCAATCAACAAAAATATTCAGAAGCCATTAATTTTTTAAACAAAGCATTGGCGCTTCGACAAGAGCTTGCAGATACTGTTGCTATGGCCATTAATCTTGTTAATCTTGGAGAAGTTTATTTACAACAAGGCAACGAAAACAAAGCGCTTTACTACTTTAATGAAAGCGCTTTTCTTGCAAAAAAAACAAACTATAGTGATTTATTAAAACATTGCTACAAAATGATTTCCGACATTCATTTAAAGCAAAAAAATCACGAAAAGGCGTATGCTTTTTTTGCTTTACATACCGCTATTAAAGACAGTTTATACAACGAAAGCAACTCCCGCATTATTCAGGAAGCAGAAGCAAAATATCAAAACGAAAAAAAGCAATTACAAATTGACAACCTTCATAAAGAAAATGAAATCAAAGAAGTAAAACTGGAACAACAAGCAACCAAAAACAGAAACCTTTATTTTTTGGCTGGCTTTCTACTCATAATTGTTTTGGGCGTTTTTATTGGATATAGAAACAAACAAAAGGCAAATCAACTCATCTCCGAACAAAAAAAAGAAGTTGAAAAACAAAAAGCAATTATTGAGCAAAAACAAAAAGAGGTGATGGACAGCATTCATTATGCTAAAAGAATTCAACAATCATTATTGCCAAATGAAAAGTATTTAGAAAAAACATTTAACAGATTAAAAAAATAATTTACTTTTAATACGTGTTTTTAAATCGATTTTTTTATTCTTTTCTTTTTGTTTGTTTGTTTTGGGATTTTTCTTTTTCTCAAAACAAGGGTTTTCCTATACGCAACTATACTCCAAAAGAAATTGGCGGGTTTATGCAAGTTTGGTCCTGTGTACAAGACCAAAGAGGTGTTTTATATTTTGGTAACAGTACCAATGTTTTAGAGTACGATGGCAAAAACTGGAAAAAAATATTTGTTACACAGGGCGTTGCAATTCGCTGTTTATACATTCACAACAATATTATTTATGTTGGTTCTGTTGGCGATTTTGGATATTTAAAACCAAGCGAAAATGGCAATATGACTTTTTGTTCACTCAAAAACTTGCTAAGCGAAGAACAAAAAAAGTTTGCAGACATTTGGAATATTCATGCTATAGGAAATTCTGTTTTTTTTCAATCTAGCGAAAATATTTTTGAATACAATTCCGGAAAAATAAAAACAATTTCTCCTTTACAAACGTCTTTTGCCTCTGTTTCTTTTGTTGTTAATAACACACTCTATGTTCGCGAACGAAAGCTTGGATTAATGCAATACAATGGAAAAGAAATATCGCTTGTTCCACAAGGTGAAATTTTAGCAAACAACCCCATTGTTGGAATGATTGAATATCCTAAGGGAAATCAAACAATGCTCGCCTTTTCGGTTGACGATGGTTTTTATACTATTGACAATAATAAAATTGAAAAAAAATCAGTAGCAATAGAAAAATATATTTTAGATGCTGGTGCACTTGGCCTACAATGGAGCAACGACTCTACCATTGTTATTAACTCTCGTTCGGGTGTCTTATTCTTAAATAGCAACCTTGAACTTGTACGTGTTATCAATAAAAATGATGGGCTGAACGATGAATCAATTGCCTCTGTTTTTTTTGATTCACAAAATCAACTGTGGGTATGTACAAATAATGGAACAAGTAGAATATCGGTTAACTCGCCTTTTTATTATTACAATGACAACTGCGGAATTACAGGAAACATAGAGTCAATTGAAATTTTTGAAAACAAAATTTATGTAGGAACAACCTCCGGAATGTTTATGTCGGGTTTAAACAAAAACAACGAATGTGGAAACCCTCAAAACCTTTCTTTTAAACAAATAGAAGGAACCATATTTGAAGTGTGGAACTTTGCTATAGTCCAAAAAGAAATTTTTGCATCAACAAGCGATGGGGTATTTAAAATAACAAACAACAAAAGCAAACGCATCACCAAAGCATACTCTAATTCCATTAGCCGCTCACAAGATGAAAGCATAATGTACGTATCTGAAAAAGATGGACTACGAATTTTAAGTAAAAAAGGAGAGTGGGAAGAGGCGCATTTTTTTCCTTTTCCAACTAGCGATATCATGACGGTGGTTGAAACAGAAGTAAAAAATGGTGAACGAAAACTGTGGATGGCATCACGCAACAGTGGTATTTTTTTCTTTTCGTTTGATGCACAGTTTAAGCATACCGTTAAACATTATGGCCCCGAAAGAGGTGCACCCAAACAAGCAACTCAACTAGCAACAGAGGCGGGCTTTGTTTGCTTTTTTTCTGGAAATGAGGTGTATAAATATGATTCAAAAAAAGACACTGGAAATAACGTTTGTTTTTCTGTGTCAACAGAAAACATTGCATCTTTTAATCACAATGGAACAAAGCTAAGTTTATTAGACCCCAAAACAGAAAAAAGCAAAATAACAAAAACAGCTCTTTGGGCGCTCGAAGACCAAATATATACGTTATTTCAAAACACTGAAAACATTTTATGGATTGGCCTTACTGATGTTTTTGTTCGGTATAACGCCTGCATCAACCAAAATTATGATACTAAATACAAAACACTCATCAGAAAAGTTGTTATAGGACAAGATTCTACTTTATTTGATGGGGCGCATTCTCAAATCATTGATGGGAACCTCGTTGTTTCTGACACACAGAATAATGTTCCTGTGTTAAAGTATAGCTTTAACCATCTGAGCTTTGATTTTTCATCTCCCTTTTTTGATCGTGAAGACAAACTACAATACTCTTACATGCTTGTTGGATTTGATACCGCTTGGTCGGAATGGACAACAAACACCAATAAACAATATACCAATTTGTTTGAAGGAGAATACACCTTTCGTGTAAAAGCAAAAAACATTTATAAACACGAAAGCGAAATCACTTCTTTTTCATTCAGCATTTTGCCTCCCTGGTATCGCACATGGTGGTCGTACACACTATATACGTTTTTGTTTTTTATTATCGTTATTATAATTGTTCGGCTTAGCGTAAGACGATTACGCATTGCAAAAATAAAACTCGAGCGCACCGTTGCCGAACGCACAGCAGAAGTTGTTAAACAAAAAGAAGAACTTATTGAAAAAAGCGGAATTATTGAAACTGCATATCAAGATATAAAATCAAGCATCAACTATGCAAAACGAATTCAAGAAGCGATTTTGCCTTTAAAAGAAGATATTTATACCGCTTTCCCTCAATCATTTGTTTTGTATAAACCGCGCGATATTGTAAGTGGAGATTTTTATTGGTTTAGCAATAAAAACGGGATGAAAATTATTGCGTGTGTTGATTGTACCGGACATGGCGTTCCTGGAGCATTCATGAGCATGGTTGGAAACACCTTGTTAAATGAAATTATAGTTGAAAAAGGCACAACCAAGCCTTCCGACATTTTATCACTTTTACACGAACGTGTAAGGCAATCGTTAAAACAAGATTTAGAACAAAGCGAAACGAGAGACGGCATGGACATTTCAATTCTTGTATTTAATGAAAAAACAAAAGAGCTACAATATGCTGGAGCAAACAGAAACCTATGCATTATTAAAAATGGTGTACTCAACGAAATAAAAGCAGATAAAAAACCTATTGGTGGCGATCATATTGATGAAAGTCGTGTTTTTGTAAATCATACACTTGCTGTTGAAAAAAATGATTGTGTTTATTTAAGCACCGATGGATATGCCGATCAGTTTGGAGGAGAAAAAGGGAAAAAATTTATGGTTAAACGTTTTCATGATACACTCTTGAAAATAAACAACCTATCAATGGAAAAACAAGAACAAGAATTAAAAAATATTATTGTAAATTGGCAAGGAAACCACGAGCAAGTGGATGATATTTTAGTGATTGGAATAAAATTTTAATGTTTAAAAAAACTACTCTCTTTCTGTTATTATTTCTACTCACAAGTAGCCTTCAATCTCAAAAAAACTCTGTGATTGATAGTCTTTCTGCTGCCCTTAAAAAAGCAAAAACAGATACCGCATACATTCGTGTTTTAAATGAACTTGCATACGAATATGTAAACGATTCGCCAGAAACGGCTATAAAAAAAGCAACTGAAGCACTCGCATTGTCCGAAAAAATAAATTATGATAATGGGAAAATGAATGCCAATAATAATATTGGTTTGGCTGCATATTATAGTAACGATTACACAACAGCGCTTCGCCATTATGAGCTTGCAAAAAAATTGGCAATAAAAATTAACAACCACTCAAAACTTGCTGCTACAATAAATAACATTGGTTTGATTTATGACGACAAGGCCGAATACGAAAAAGCACTGGAGCATTATTTACAAGCACTTAAAATTGTGGAAGAAAACAATGGAAGCAAATATCTCATGGCAAGCGCATTAAATAACATTGCTATTATTTATAAAAACCAAGAAAAGTTTAAACAATCGCTTGACTTCCATTTTAAAGCATTAAAAATAAAAGAAGAAATAAACAATGTAAAAGGGATGGGAAGCTCATTTCATAACATTGGTTTGGTGTACAAGCAAATGGGAGAGCTTGATAAAAGTTTAGAATATTATAACAAAGCACTTGAACTTAGAAAAAGTGTGAACGATCTTTCTGGAACAGCCCTTACACTTAATAATATTGGCAGTGTATATGAAACAAAAGAGGAATATGAAAAAGCATTTGTTTATTTTCAAGAGTCCTTAAAAATTAGAGAAAAACAAAAAGACAAATACAGTTTAGCTATTACACTTTTTAGCTTGGGTTCAAATTTTTGCAGCAGAAATAAATATGCCGAAGGGCTTGCTTATATTGAAAAAGCAACCGCCATATCTAAAGAGCTAAATGCAAAAGAGCTTTTAAAATATGCATACGAAACCTATGCAGATATTTATTCGCGACAAGGAAGCTATCAAAAAGCATTTGAATATCAAACACTCTTAATCAATATTAAAGACTCTATTTTAAACAGCGAAAAGAGTCAGCAAATTAATGAACTACAAACAAAGTATGAAACAGAAAACAAAGAAAAAGAAATTGCTTTAATGACCAAAGAGCGAGAAATTCAAGAGCTAGAACTGAATAAAAACAAGCTTTTTGTTACGGTTTTAATCATTGCCACCTGTTTAATATTGGTGCTATCGGGTTTAATATTTAATCGCTACAAACTCAAACAAAAAGCCAACAGGTTACTTGAAATACAAAATGCAGAAATATCACAACAGAAAAAAGAAATTACCGATAGCATTAATTATGCAAAACGCATTCAACAGTCTATTTTACCACCCGATGAGCACTGGAAAGATTTATTGCCCAACAGTTTTATTTTTTACCGACCAAAAGACATTGTAAGCGGTGATTTTTACTGGATTGAAAAAAATCAAAACCACGTTTGCTTTGCTGCTGTAGATTGTACCGGACATGGTGTTCCGGGTGCGCTAATGAGTGTTATTGGTTTTAACCTATTAACACAAGCCGTGAACGAAGCCAAACTAACACAACCTTCAGAAATATTAAAACACCTAGATGCCGGTGTTACTAAAACACTTCGTCAATCAGAAGATGGAAAAGGCGTAAAAGACGGAATGGATTTGTCTTTGTGTTGTTTAAATAAAGACACCAATGAACTACAGTTTGCAGGAGCATTTAACTCTTTGTATTATGTAAGAAACGGTGAACTATTTGAAATTAAAGCCGACAAGTTTCCAATTGGTGTTAATTTAGATGGTGTTGTGGATGAATTTACCAACCATACCATTCAACTACAAAAAAATGATTGTGTTTTTTTATTTAGCGATGGCTATGCCGACCAATTTGGTGGGCCCAAAGGGAAAAAATTTAAGTACAAACAACTTAAAAGTTTATTGCTAAATATTTCCGAAAAATCCATAACAGAACAAAAACAAATTATTGAACATGCTTTCGATAGCTGGAAAAATGATTTAGAACAAGTTGATGATGTACTAATTATTGGTGTTAAAATTTAAAAACATGAAAAGAATACAATTTAAAACAGAGATAAATGCCACAGCCGAAAAGGTGTATAAACACATGCTGGGGCTTGAAACAATAAATAGCTACCAGCAATGGACAGCCGAATTTAATCCCACCTCCACTTATGAAGGAACATGGCAAAAAGGAAGCAAAATGCTTTTTGTAGGAACAGACGAAAACGGTAAACGTGGCGGAATAATTTCTACCATTGCCGAAAACATTCCCAACAAATTTGTTTCTATAAAACATTATGGACTCGTAAGTGAAGGTGCAGAAATTACATCCGGACCGGATGTAGAAAAATGGACAGGCGGTTTTGAAAATTATTCTTTTGAAGAAGATAATAACAAAACAACACTAACCATTGATATTGATGTAACAGAAGAATACATGGATTATTTTAATACCACCTGGCCAAAAGCATTAGCCAAGCTTAAAGAACTTGTTGAGCAGAACTAAAATCAGAACAACATGAAAAAAATAATTCTATTCTTTTGTTTGTTTACTCAATTTGGTTGGGCACAAATTGATATTGATTTTTTTCCGCAGTTTCAAGCCTTTGCGGGCAATCCCATTATAAAATATGGTGATGGATTTGCAGGTGCCGCCTGGAACGATCCTTGTGTTTTAAAAATAAACGGACAATACATCATGTACCTTTCTGCAGCACAAGGAATAAGTGGTGTAAACAAGGTTAAAATTTATCGACTAGTTTCAAATGATGGATATGCCTGGAGCCTTTCGCCAAGCAGCCCGGTGATAGAAAACGATTCCGGAACATATTATGCCGGGGGAGCCGAAACACCTTCGGTGGTTTACAAAAATGGTGTGTATCATTTATACCTCACCACCTATCCTTTTGGTAATAACGGACAAGATTTTGCCATTAGCCATGGAACATCTGCTGATGGTATTTCATGGACAATGGACCCAAACACCATTTTAGAATCGGATGGAAGCGCCAGCTGGAAAGGCTATGCGGTTGCCGAACCCGGAGCGGTGGTGTATCGCGATAGTATTTATGTTTTTTTTACTGCCATTGGAACCCAAGGCGCATCGGTAGTTCAAGGTATTGGATTAATAAAATCTGCTGACGGAACCAATTTTACAGCACCCGAACAAAAAGTAACAATGCCACAAAGTGTTTATCCTTCCGCTAATGGATGGTATGGCCTGTCTACCCCATCGGCATTGGCTATTAACGATTCCCTTTATTTGTTTACCGATGTGGCACGTGTTATTAATGGCACCTGGACACAAGTTGCGCTACACCAATTTAAAGCCAACAGCGCAGAAGAACAATGGTATGCCGATGATGCACCGATACACACCATGCAGGATTTTAGCTGGACAAACGGAAGCTTTTATTCTGAACTACGATCAATAACACCTCTGCTGGAGGAAGATGGGCGACTACGCATTTGGTATGCAGGAAACAGGTTGGCCGATGTTTCAGGTAGCGATACTACGTACCATGTTGTTTTTGATTCGCTCGGAAACATACATCCACACCCCGATTATTGGGGCATTGGAACATCGGAATATCAATTCCCGAATACAACCAACATAAACGCGTTTTTAAACGCACAACACTCTTTTAGGGTATATCCTAACCCTGCAAAAGATTACGTGATTATACAAGCCGAAAATGCCGAAGAATACAAAAATATTTTTCTGCAAAATACCTTAGGGCAAATACAGACTATACCATTTGAAAGAAAAGAAAAGACCCTTTTTGTGGATGTTTCATCATTAAAAACCGGTGTGTATTTTTTTGTGTTAAACGGAAGAGCGCAAAAGATTATAAAACAATAAGCCTTTCCTTTTTTTCGAATAACTTTACAACTCTAGGAAAATAACGTACGCTGAAGGGCAATTAAAACCGCGTCTAGTTAAACAGCTATGCAACACATTTGTTGGAAAGCGGCACAGATTTACGATATATTCAAGAATTACTAGGGCACAACAGCAGCAAAACAACCGAGATTTATACCCATGTTAGCACCAAAAGTTTGCAAAACATTAAAAGCCCTTTTGATGATTTATAAATTCATTATATTTGATAAACATTGTCTGGCTTTTATCAGACCTATCTACCCAAATTTGGGTGTATAAGGATGGTTTTGTCAGGCCTATAAACAAGTTATAAGTAAGGCGGGCTGACATCATCCTAAGACAAATTACCGTTAACCAAAAGCATTTTTAATTTTAAATAAATCGGCTGACTTTCCCACACTCGGGCGATCGCTTCTCCGACCGCTCAAAAGTTTAAATTTTACTCCACCGCACATTTTTCGGCACAGCCGTTTTTGGCTATCGCACATTGCAGCACATTTCCAAGCACGCACAAGCCACCGCACGACCAAAGGCTTGCAAAAGAGCTGCAATCTCCCACCCACCTATAATATTAATGATTTGGTTTTCGAGTTGACAACTCTATATAAATTTGCAAAGCCAAATCATCCAAAGGTTTATGAGATTGCGAAATATCTATAAACATTGCACGCTTTGACAATTCCACAAACAGTTCAAAAATTTGTTCGGTTTCTTCGTTGTCGTCATAACCCATAAGATTAAAAACGGTATCATTTAAATGCAAAAAATAATTATCAGCATTCAATCCCATTTCATTAAGACCATTTACAAGTTTTGCATTTATCAAACTGTCTTTGATAAGTGATAGAATTAATTTCTTTTTGTTCATGCCACTATATTTTTAATTTCTTCTTTATTTTTGCATTAATACTAAAATTTAGTAAATCTAAATTTTAATGTAGAATATCGGGACAAATATATAGATATTCTACATAAATTCTAAAAGTTTATTCAGAAAATCTAAATAGATCAAGGTTGAGTCTATATTTATATCCTGAAAAACAGGAAGATCATGACAAAACTTGGATTGTTTTTAACCAAAAAATCTATTAACAAGGCGGAAGTCTCTCGAAGAACGGGAATAAGCACTTCACGAATAAGTGAATTAACACTAAACTCTTCTACAAAATTACGCGCAGATGAATTGTATCTTATAGCACTAGCTATTGATGTGGATCCGTGTGAAGTGCTAAAAGTTGTATGCGGACATTTAAAACTAGAAAAGTAATTTTTATTTTTCTAGTTTGAATCAACAAAATTGATTCGCTGTTTCCACCTGATTTAAATTATAATGAAAGAAAAAATATGGATTTAGTAAGCAAGCTTTGGAATTTCTGTCATACGCTTCGCCATGAAGGAATTGATTATAGTGATTACATTGAAGAATTAACCTATTTATTGTTTCTCAAAATTGCTGAGGAACGAGGAATTGAAATACCAAAAGGCTGTAACTGGAATACTCTAGTAAGCCAAGATGAGGAAAGTCTTTTAAAGAAATATAATAGCATACTTTCTAAACTTAGCAAACAAGAAGATATTCTCGGTGATATTTTTCGTCAACCGAT
This sequence comes from Bacteroidia bacterium, assembly GCA_016787165.1. Lineage (GTDB taxonomy): Bacteria > Bacteroidota > Bacteroidia > 2-12-FULL-35-15 > 2-12-FULL-35-15 > 2-12-FULL-35-15. Next base: position 11,737 of record JAEUTT010000479.1, read on the forward strand.
TGCGAAAATAAGAAATGCTTCCAGCCTAAAGAAACTACTAAATTTAATTGACGAAGTAAATTGGAGTGCTTACAATGAAGATGTCCTTGGTTCTACTTTTGAAGGACTTTTGGAAAAGGCCGCGAACGAAAGCAAAAAAGGAGCGGGACAATACTTTACTCCAAGACCACTTATTGAAGCAATTGTAAGTGTTATGAAACCAAATCCTCTTGAAAACCCCAATTTTAAAATATCGGATGTTGCATGTGGGACAGCAGGTTTTGTAATTTCCAGTTTTGAATGGTGGAAAGCCAACAATGCAAAAACAAAATTGACTCCTGCTCAAAAAAGAAAAGTGTTTGAAAAAACTTATTACGGGCAAGAACTTGTTTTAAGGCCAAGGAGAATGGCTCAAATGAACCTATATCTACATGGAATTAGTCCCAATATTATTCTTGGAGACACTATATATGAGCCATTAAGCAAAGAACGCTTTAGTTGTATCTTGACAAATCCTCCATTTGGTACAAAAGGAGCTAATCAAACTCCGGAAAGAAAAGATTTTAAAATTAAAACAAGTAACAAACAACTCAATTTTGTTCAACATGTTTATAGTTGTTTAGAAAATAAAGGAAGGGCGGCAATAGTCCTACCAGACAATGTATTATTTGAAGATAAGGCTACTGAATTATGGCGTCACCTAATGCTTAATTGTAATGTCCATACAATTATGCGCTTGCCGAGAGGTACTTTTGCGCCCTATGCACAAGGAGTAAGAGCAAATGTGATTTTTTTACAAAAAGGATTGCCAACGAAAAATATATGGTTTTTTGACGCGAGGACTAATATTGAAGGCATAACAAAAAAAGGGCGACCACTTCTTAATAAGCATTTTCAGGAATTCGAGTTCTGTTATGGAAATGATCCAAATGGTAAAGGGAAAAGAATTGATCTTGGAGAAAATGGTCGCTTTAGAAAATTCTCAATAGACGAAATAAAAAAGAGGAAATACAATTTAGATATTTCATGGTCAAATGAAGAAAGTGTTGGTATAGAATCTCAAGAATTAAGTGCTGAAAATGCATTAAATAATGCGATTA
>JAEUTT010000516.1 GCA_016787165.1 Bacteroidia bacterium
AAAAAGAAAAGCAGGAGATATTAATTTTATTTTTTGTTCTGATGAGTACTTGCTTTCAATTAATTTGCAATATTTAAAGCACAATACATATACCGACATTATCACTTTTGATTATTCCAAAGGCGATGCTCAGCTGCCAATATCGGGAGATATTTTTATTAGCATTGACAGAGTAAAAGAAAATGCAATTAGTTTTTCAAAAACATTTGATGAAGAACTAAGCAGAATAATGATTCATGGAGTGTTACACTTATTAGGCTATAAAGATAAAACCAAGGAGGCAAAAGCGGAGATGACAAAACAAGAAAATGCTTGTTTGAAAAAATTAGCTTGATTTAATCACACTCTAAACCCAATCACTAAAACATCGTCAATTTGTTCTAGTTCCCCTTTCCAGTTTAGGAAATTTTCGTGTAGTAATTTTTCTTGTTCTACAATTGGCTTTTCGTAAATGTTAGCAACAAATTTTTGCATGTTACCTAACATAAATTTCTTTCCTTTTTCTCCACCAAATTGATCGGCATACCCATCAGAGAAAATATATATTAAATCGCCTTTTTCAACAGGAATAGAATGATTGGTGAATGTTCGTTTTACTTCATTTTCCATTTCTAATCCACCAATTGGAAATTTATTTGCTTTAATCATTTCAAATGCTTCCTCGCCTGTTTTGTTTTTTCTAAACAACCACAGTGGTCGATTTGCGCCTGCATATTCTAAAATGGTTCCATCTTCATTTAATGAGCATAACGCAATATCCATTCCATCTCTTCGTTCATTTTCAGCGTTTCCACTTTGTTTTAAAGCTGTTTTAACTCCGGCATGTAACTCATTTAATATTTCGGCAGGTTCGGTAATATTTTTTTCAGTAACAATCTCGTTTAACAAAGTGTTTCCTACAATACTCATAAATGCACCCGGTACTCCGTGTCCGGTACAATCTACCGAAGCAATGAATCGTTTGTTGTTTCGTTTAGCAAACCAATAAAAATCTCCACTTACAATGTCTTTTGGTAAATAAAGTACAAATGCATCATTAAACTCTTTGTGAAGGTTTTGCAATGGAGGCAATAATGCTTCCTGAATATTTTTAGCATATTTTATACTATCTGTAATATCATGATTTTTGGCTTCAATAATGGCTTTTTGCGCTACAACTTCTTGATTGATTACTTCTACTTTTTCTTTTTCTTGTCTTAACTGAAATGTTCTTAATTCTACTTCTTGCTCCAATTCAATTTTTGCTTTTTGTAAATTTCGAGTACGAACTGTAATGAATGAGTAAATACTGCTAAATGCAATTATAGCACAGATGCTATAAAACCACCATGTTTGCCACCAAGGAGGAAGTATTTTGAATTTAAATGTTATAGCACGTTCATTCCAAATACCATCGTTGTTCATTGCTTTTAAATGGAAGGTGTATTCTCCGGCAGGTAAAGAAGAGTAGGTAGCTTCTGTTTTAGAAGTTGGTGGAAACCAATCGGCATCAGCTCCTTCTAATTTAAATTGGTATTTTACTTTACTTGGATTAGTGATACATACACCAATAAAATCAAACGTAATATGGTTTTTATCGTAAGGCAAAATTAAGTTAATAGGCAAATGGTTTAAGCTGTCTATTTCTTTAGAGTATTGTTTTAAATCTTCATCTGCATTTTGAAAAAATAAGCGAATACCAATAATACGTGTTAAAGGTTCTTCTCTGTTTATTTTATCAAAGCGCGGATTAAAAACAGTAGCGCCTTTAATAGTACCAAACCATAAGTTGCCATCAGCATCTTTAAATTGTGCATTTGAATTACATTCAACACCATTTAAACCTTCTTGTTTTCCGAAGTGCTTTATTTCAATTTTATTATTTGAATAATATGTTTCAAGGTTTATTTTATCTAAACCCTTGTTTGTTCCTGCCCACAAATTTTCTCCATCCAGTAAAAGCAAGTACACTTTGTCGGATGCTAATCCATCATTTGAACTAATGTTTTGAAAGCGAGTATAATTGTATTCAAATAATCCTTCATCGGTACCAAACCATAAATGTCCTTTTGAATCTTGAACAATTGTTGTTACGCGTTTATCTATAAAGCCGTTCGCTTTTGTAAAGCGTTCAACTTTGTTCCCGTTATATTTTATAGCTCCATTTTCAATGGCAAACCAAATGTTTCCACTTCTATCTTCAAAAATGCAGTAAACAGGCAAATTTCCTCTGTCGGTTTTAAGTTCACTTATGCTTGTGATGTTAGTAAATTTGTTATTCTCAAATTTATATACACCATTACCACTACCAACCCAGATATTCTTTTTTCTGTCAATTAAAATGGAGTAAATATTATCATCATCAGAAACGCCATCTTTTACACTGTAGTTCGAAAAAGTTTTACCATCAAAAATGCTCAAGCCGGTTTTTGTTCCAAAATAAATTTTGCCCTTATCGTCTTCGGCAATTGCTTGTATGTCGTTATCTTTTAAAGAATTTTTAATATTTTTTACATCTATTTTGTAGTTGATGAATTTACCATTATTAAATTTTACAACACCAAAATTTTTGATAGCCAGCCACATATTCTTTTTGCTGTCTTGAAATATGGATGATACATAATCGCCCGGTAAACTATCTTTGGTACTATAGGAAGTAAATGCTTCGGAAGAAAATTTAGAAACACCATAACCATAAGTACCAAACCAAAAATTTCCTTCTCTATCTCTAAATCCGCATAATAAATTATTGCTGGCTAATCCGTTTTTATCTTTGTATTTACGGTATGCAAGGCCATTGTATTTATAAATTCCTTCGTTGGTAGCAAACCAAATATTGTTTTTATTATCTGGAATGATTGATGTAAATGCAACATTTTCTTCACCGGGGATGTTTACTTTTTGAATAACACCCGGTCCATTTATTTTGTTGATTCCTGCTATTGTTCCTACATAAATGTTGCCTTGAAAATCTTCGCCAAAGGAGCGAATAAAGTTATTGCGTAAGCCCATTTGGCTATTAAAGTAGGAAAATCGTTTGGTGCTAACATTGTATTTAATTGCACCATTTTGGATGGTTCCAAACCAAATGTTATTGGCATTATCGGCATAAATGGTAAATACACTCGACTGACTTAATAAAGTATCTTCTTTAAATTCAATTATTTTATTGTTAGCATAAATACAAACACCTTTTCCTGTTCCTATCCAAACGGTACCATTTTTATCTTCCAAAACTTTAAATACTCTATTGTGTGGTAGGCCATCTTTATCGGTAAGGCTCTTGAATTTTTGTCCATTAAAAATGCTCAAGCCACCGTTAGCACCAAAAAGAATGTTGCCATTTTTTATTTCAGTAATGGAGTAAACAACATTGTTTATTAAGCTATCATTTTCGGTATAATTGATAAAACGATTTCCATCATACTTGCTAACACCTCCGCTATTGGTTCCAAACCAAATGTTTCCGTTGCGGTCTTGACACATGGATAATACTTGAGATTGCGCTAAACCATCTTCCACATTAAAATTGCGAAAATCGTAAGTCTGTGCAATGGCAATAGTATTGACAAGCAGGGAAAGGAAAAATATTTTATATCTTGTATTCAATATTTCTGAAATAACCGAATAAAGATATAAAAAAGTAAAAAGCCACTACAAAAAATATAATGGCTATCAAAAAATAAATTTTAGGATATTAAAAAAACTAAATCAGATGATCTCAAAACGGGTTTTAATGAGTTCTCCTCCATCAATGATGCACAGTACATACATGCCTTTTGAAAGGCTTTCGATGGGTATTTTTTGGTCAACTATGCTGGCGCAGTCGCCTCGTTTTACAACATTACCTCCAAAATCGGCAATGGAAAACAACACATGATTTGTTTGACATTCATAATTCACTTTTAAGTGGTTGTTAGATATTTCGGCAATTATATCAATTGTAGCATTTTTCATATAGTACCTAAACCCTTTTTTTAGTAAAAGCGTTCATGTTTTTAGACGAATCTTAAGATTTTATTCGATAAAAACGCATTTATTATAAATTAAGGAGGGAAGAAGTAAACTTCAGCCCAATTTATCGTTTGGTCAACATCCCCATGCGCCAAGCCGATAAATTGGAACTGAAGTAAATGTTTATTGTTTTACAAATCGTTTGCTTATGGATGTTTTACCATCATTAATGTTTAACAAATAAAATCCGGCTTCTAAATACTCAATGTTGATAGTGGTTTCTGAACTTTCAACCTTTGTTATGGTTTTTACAACTCTTCCTGCTACATCGTAAATTATAACATCAAACTTTGATTTAATTCCGTTTGTTTGTACTGTAAGTTGTGAGCTTGCAGGGTTAGGGTAAAGGTTGATGTTTGATTTATTAGAAGTTGTTATATTTTCTATTGAAGTTGGTGGAATTACATTAATAGTAAGTACGCCCGATCCTCTACCTGCAAAAAGCGAATCACAATATGTACTTGAACAGCCGGAATTATCGCTTACTGTAAAACAAATTTGGTAAGGACCTGTTCCTGGATATGTATGAGTAGGATAAGGTGCAGTTGACGTTGTTCCATCTCCAAAGTCCCATAGATAAGTATATTCATTCCCAACTGAAGAACTGTTATAAACGAAATAATTAAAAACATTATTCGAGTCTTGTGTTGCTGTAAATGAAGAATAACAGCTATAGTCTGTTATATCTAAACAGCTCGGAGAAATAGTAGAGTTAAACCATTGTTTTACAACCCTAATATCTTGTTTATTTTTCTCTAATAAATTTGTTAGGCTATAAACGCTTGGGGCAATAGAGTCTCTGGTAAATACTCTGGCATAATCCACTTCTTTAGATTCGCCTGCATTTAAATTAAAGGGACCGCAGCCCATTACAAATTGTCTGAATTCGTAATAAGTAGAATCGGGTTCATACCATCCGGAGATATTAGGTATTCCGTCATACATAAAAGAATATGGAATACTTCCTCCATAACCATTTCCACCATAAGTAATATCTGAACCATCTTTCCATTTTGAATTTAAATAGTTGAAATAGTGAATTGAAGAGTCGGGATGCCCAATAACAGAAGTATCCATTTTAAAAGAAACAAAATTGGTCATTAAATTTTGCTCATCCATTTCATCAATAATACCATTGTTATTATTGTCTATCCCATCATTAATTTCCGCAGCTGGTCCACTTAATAGTACGGTGCTGAATATGGGAGGATTTTGATGGTGGGTATATACTCCTGTCCCGTATCCACTATTAAAACCAGAATAGTTGTATGCAAAAGCATAATTTTCATTTTTATTACTTCCAACACAGTAATCAACCCCAAAGCCAATAGAAGGCAACTCATAAATTCCTATTTTAGTATTGTGATAATTGTTATTACTTCTATTAATAATTTTATAATTATAAAACGTTGTAAAATTAATCGCATTTAAGCTATCGGCATAGCTATGATCATTACAAGAAAATGCATAAGCAGAAGCATGTATTTCAACATTTAATGGTGTTCCTCCTGATTCGCTATGTGTTTTGCTGTCATTAAAAATCCAAAAACACATTTGGTCCCCTTTAATTTTTGGATAATCACCATCTATTATAGGATTATAAATCCCATCTCCATTTACATCTATAAATGGGGCTAAATTTCTGGAGTAGTTACCTGTTCCATGAGCAGGCCATGTTAAGATGTTTTCGTCTACAGCATAAACACCATTTTGCACCGAACCATTTGCAAACATGGTTTGAAATTCTTCTATTTTTAATCGGTCAACTTTCCAAATTTTATTGTAATAAATTGCTGTGATAGAATCAGAAGTCCCTGAGATTGTATCCAAGGGGCCGGGCTGAAAGTCCGTTTCATTTGTGGAATAAATTTTTGCTGCTTGATGCAATGTATTAGATTGATCTAAGCCTCCAATCCAAATTCCAGAAGAGAATACTGTTTGTCTGCTCGAATTTTTCGGAGCTTCTAAAAGTCCCATGTCTCCAGTATTTTTTAGTATTGTTCTTACATTGTTTATATCGAGAATGTTTACGCTACTATCTTTAGGAATTAAGGATGAGCCTGTATAATTATTATAATCAAATGCATAGAGTGAATTAAAGCCGGCTAACCAAATGGTGTTTGATGTGTTTTCAAAAATATGGGTATACCCTCCCGTTCCCCCAATATCATAGGTGTGTAATTGATAATTTACAATTTCATATAATTGCTCGGTAAGTATTCCTCCTTGAGGGCCTAAGGATAATGACCTTGCAGAAAGTCCCACCCCTAAGGATTGAGTTAAATTTTGAAAACGTGATCCAATGGATTTAAATGAATTGTTTTCATACTTAAAAATATCGAAATAGCTTGAAACGTAATAAAAATTATTTTCTAAAAATATATTATTTATTTTGTTATTAGAAAGATTTGAGTTATTGCCAGTATAATTTTTCCAAATATTGCCTGATTTAATTGTTAATCCATAATCTTGTCCCATCCAAATGTCTCCATTGGTTCGGTCGATATTTAAACAATAAATTTTTTCATTTACGATGTTTGAATTTGAGTTATTAAATATTGTCCAGTTGTTTCCATCAAATTGTATCAATCCTTTGTGTGTTCCCGCCCAAATAATTGCACCATCAGTACAAACAGCATAAACAGAGTCTGATGGTAAAGGGGAGTTTAATCGATTGTAGGTAACCCAATTGGTCCCATCAAATTTAGTAAGACCTTTTTTTGATCCCATCCAAAGATTAGATAAAGAGTCAAATGCTAAATCGTTTACAGACATTGCGGGAATTGCGCAATTAGAGGTATCATATAAAACAAAATTTGTTCCGTCAAATTTTATCAAGCCTCTATTTTGAGTTCCTATCCATTTATTTCCTAAGGCATCTATTTTTATACATGTTTTTACTGAGGCAGGAAATGGGATAGCATAGGTTGTTAGCCCATTTTGACCAATCAAGGATATAGAGAATAACAAGCAGATATAGAGAAATAAATTTTTCATAACATTTAAATTTTAAACTTCAGCCCAACCTACTGTTGAACAACATCCCCATGTGCCTAGTCAGCAAATTGGAGCTGAAGTTGTTTTTGTTGAAGCAAACTTATTTCAAAAAAGTAGGGGCAAATGAATCGATTTACTCAAAAATATACATGTCTAAGCTCTGAATTGATGCTGTAAATGCCTTAAAAGGCTCATTAATGAAGGGTTTATTCAGGGTTTAATTATACATATCTATCGGTTTTACATCTTTTTTCAAAAATATACATGTCTAAAATTAAAATTTGACCTAAAAAACAGTACATTTATTTAGAAGAGTATAAAAAATTATAATTAACTTTAATAGTTATACATAAAATATTATCCTTTGAATGTATTGTTATTGTTACTGAAAAATAAGTGAAGGAAAATTTTTAAAATAAAAATCAAGAATAAAAGTAGAGCATCGTCCAGAATAAATAGAATATAAAAATCTTCAAAAATATACATGTCTAACAAAGCATCCGAAAGTTTACACCGATTGATAAAATCGCTTAGTAAATCAGAAAAAAGGTACTTTAACTTATATTCTTCGCGTCATACGCTTGGCGATAAAAACAATAATTTGATTTTATTTGAAGCAATAGATAAACAAAGCGTTTACGATGAAGATGCATTGCTTAAACAGTTTAAGAAGGAATCATTTGTAAAACTGTTTTCAATTACTAAAACACGATTATATGATTTAATATTAGATAGCTTAATTGCATACCATGCTAAAAGTTCGGTAGATGCACAACTTAAACGAGATTTACATTGCGCTGAGATTTTATATAAAAAAACACTTTATGACCAATGTTCTAAACTGTTAAGCAGTACCAAAAAAATGGCTCAAAAATATGAGCGACATTCTTCTTTGCTCGAAATTAACTTATGGGAAAAGCGTTTGATGGAGCAAAATAATTATGAAGGGAAATCGGATGATTCTATTTTAAAGGTGCTGGAGGAAGATGATTTGATTAGCGAAAAAATTAAAAA
>JAEUTT010000490.1 GCA_016787165.1 Bacteroidia bacterium
GCATCGGTATTATTAGGATTAATTTCAATCGTTTTTTCAAAACATTGTATTGCTTTTTGATAAAGCATTGCATGATTTTCGGATTTACTAAATTGAATGGCAGAATAATACCTTGCGCCAGCATAAGTCCAATTGCTATCAGTAGGTATTGCTGATGCTGTTTGTTCCATATAATAAGCTGCTACTATAGGTTGGCGAGCTGAATCAAAAAAATGAATAATTTCTTCAAATGCTTTTTGTTTGTTAGCACTAGAACTAAGTTTTTTTTCGAGCTTTACAAATTCTTGCTTTTGAGTTTTATCTAATGAAGCAATGATGTTTTCAACAAATTTATTTACATCTGTAACAGATGCAGTTGTTGTAACAGCTGCTTGCTCATTTTTTTGAGGCAATTTGGTGTTTAACAATAATAAAAGAACGACTAAAACGAATGCGCCTGCAATAACTGCTACTTGTATTTTATTTACAGACTTCATCTACTATATATTCAAACCTGAAAAAAAAATCAGGCTATAATTTATGCTGTTACTTCTTTTTTAACGTTTTTCTTTACTTTTTCAGAAAACGTTTTTGCCGGTTTAAATGCCGGGATGTAATGAGCAGGAATAATGATAGTTGTATTTTTTGAAATATTTCTACCAGTTTTTTCTGCACGTTTTTTCACGATAAAACTACCAAAACCTCTTAGGTAAACATTCTCACCACTTACCATTGAGTTTCTAACTGATTTCATGAATGCTTCTACAGTAGCTTGAACCGCTACTTTTTCAATTCCTGTTTTTTCTGCAATTTCGTTGATAATGTCTGCCTTTGTCATACTTCTATAATCTATTTAAAATCAAATAATTACTTTGATAAATTTTTATTTTGGGGTGCAAATATAGTATTAAAATCTTCAAACAAAAATTTTAATTGTAATTTTGAGCCTAATATCTTAAAAAAGACCTTAAATCCCTTTTATGGAGCCATTTTCTCAAAAAATAATTGCTTGGTATCTTAAAAATAAAAGGGATTTGCCTTGGCGTACCACTCAAAATCCATATTTTATTTGGTTATCCGAAATTATTTTACAGCAAACTCGTGTCGACCAAGGGATGGCTTATTATTTAAAGTTTGTTAAAGAGTTCCCTGCAGTAGCTCATTTGGCAAAGGCTGATAATGAAAAAGTAATGAAGTTATGGCAAGGTTTGGGCTATTATTCTAGAGCCAGAAATTTACATACAACAGCCAAACTAATTATGACAGATTACAATGGTGTGTTCCCGGATGATTATGCTGAAATCCGAAAATTAAAAGGAATAGGTGATTATACTGCTGCTGCCATTGCTTCTTTTGCCTATAACAAGCCCCATGCTGTGGTAGATGGTAATGTATACCGTGTTTTGGCTCGTGTGTTTGGGGTGAATACACCCATTGATAGTGCTAACGGCAAAAAAGAATTTGCGACATTAGCTTTTGAGCTTCTGGATAAAAAAAAGCCTGCCATACACAATCAAGCAATTATGGAATTTGGTGCATTGCATTGTAAACCTATAAATCCAGATTGCAATTATTGCCCGCTACAGACCATGTGTATTGCTTTTGAAAAAAAAATCGTTTCGGAACTACCTGTAAAATCTAAAAAAACAAAAGTTAGAAAGCGTTTCTTTAATTACATCGTATTTAGCTATAAAAATCAAACCATTATTAATAAACGAATAACAAAAGATATTTGGACAAGTTTATACGACTTTCCTCTTTTTGAAACAGAAACAGAATTAACAGAGGCTGAATTTCTTCAATCAAAAGAATGGAAAGCATTTATCAAAAAAATGCCATATAAAATTACCGAGGTCTCAAAGCCATTTAAACATGTCTTGAGTCATCAATTAATAATAGCCCGATTTTGGGAAATTAAATGTGAAAAACCTTTGAAAGAAATTGCAATTAAAAACGCGTTAGTTATTCAAGAAAAAAATATTCACCATTATGCAATTCCAAGGTTAATAGATAATTACTTGCTTCAAAAATAATCAGCTTGTAAATACTGGTATTAATTTGTACTTTAGCGTTTTAAATTTTAATGATGTATTCTTTGCTGTTGACACATAATCGTAAATATTGTTTAATTTTTTTGTTTGCATTTATAACTGTTGCTTCACAAGCACAATTTTATAGTGGCTCACAAACCGATTTTGGCAAAAATCGAGTGAAGTACAAAAATTTCTTTTGGACATTTTATCCTTACGAACGATACGATGTTTATTTCTATGAACAAGGAAAAGAAATAGCCAATTATGTTTCTAAATCGGCTAAAAAGCAATTAGCGGATGTGGAAAAATTTTTCGATTATTCTGTGGATGGAAAAATCCAGTTCATCGTTTTTAATAAACAATCCGATTTTAAACAAAGCAATATTGGTTTGTCTACCGAAGAGCAGTACAATACTGGCGGTGTAACGCGTATTGTTGGTTCAAAAGTGATGCTTTATTTTGAAGGCGATCATGCCAAATTAGATGCTCAAATAAGAACAGGAATTGCACAGGTGCTTGTTGATCAAATGATGTATGGCGGAAACATGCGTGAGATGATTAAAAATAATACCTTACTTAATTTACCCGAATGGTATACCAAAGGATTGTACGACTATGTGGGTAATGATTGGAACTCGGATGTGGATAATAAAGTAAAAGATGGAATTTTAGCAGGAAGATACAATAATATTAATCGTTTAGAAGGTAATGATGCTGTTATTGCTGGCCACGCATTATGGAAACACATTGCCGATAATTATGGAGAAACAGTCATCTCCAACTTAGTATACATGACTAAAGTTAGTAGAAATATTGATAATTCGGCTATGTTTGTGTTAGGTATTTCTATTAAAAATTTGTGGGCCGAATGTGTAGAAT
>JAEUTT010000560.1 GCA_016787165.1 Bacteroidia bacterium
AAAATCGCAATGCATATTTTTCATTTTCTTCAGTTACCCATTTGTAAAAAAAATAATTAGCAATGCATAAAAATGAAAATGAAATAGCATGCGACATAAAAGCCTCAAAACTGCTATACCAAAGCAAATTAGTTCCTAAAAAAATGGCAAGCAGTGTAATGCCAGTAACTTTTTCAGAAAAATAGATCAACAAGTGTTTCCTCAAATAAAATAAACCAATAAATACGTAGAACCAAACACCAAGTGTTAAAACATTTTGATACAAAAAAGAATAACCATCACTAGTAGCATTAATAAATTTCGAAATTGTATGTGCGATGATAAAAAACGGAGATAGTACAACTGCAATACCAATGGGATGTTTAATTAGCTTATTGCCATTTTCAATTTTATAAAACCAAATTTTGTCTTTATAAAAAATCGGATTTTCATCAATGAAATTTAATTTTAAATCGTGATGAATAAAAAATGCAGGTAAATAAGCATAATAACTAGGCGCATCTATAATTATCCTATTTTGTTTCCATAAATTGTACTTGAATGAAATACTAAACAGAAGAAAAAAAATAAAAAAAATCGCAATTTTACTATATGATTTCAGTCTGCCCATTTTGTTAGTATGCCCCATTTCGTTTTCTAATGAACCATTCAAGAGCCAAGAGCAAAACGATTAAAAATAATATCCATTTTAAACTAATTAAATCTGTTAATTTTTTTTCGGTAAACGAAACAGGAACAATATCTTGCCTATTCATTAATTTATCTGCCAATGTTTCCATTGTTTGAGGGTAAACCATTTCACCATCATGATTAGAGGCTAATGCATATAGTAATTGATGGTCTGCCACAGTATTTGTTAACTCTATCTGTAATGCAGAAACACTAAATGAACCTTTTTGATTGTATAGCTTATCTCCTACTTTTGTTTTTGCTTCATATTTATAATCTCCAACAGGTAACGACCCTACATTTGCATGATAGGCATTCATTGTTCTATTAAAAGCAAACGGAAATTTTTTATTTTCAAAATTTGTTATTGCCAAATCTACATCTGGAGTGTTAATAAGCTCATAGCTCTCATTGTATAATTCTGCATCTAACTCAATTGATTGATTTTCAAAAAAGTTAGTTTTAGAAAACACCCTAAAAAAACTTTTATTTTCTTTTACAGATAAATACTGAACTGTTTTAGAAACAAACTCATCAAATAGTTGATGAGAACCATGTGCGGCATAATCTTGCAAACGCCATTTCCAAATACCTTCACCATAAAACAAAGCTACTTTAGTGTTGGTAGAATTACTAAATGTCATCAAAGGAGTTTTGGTATCTACAACTCCTATTCGTTGATACATAAACGCACTAGCATTATTATCGGTAGAAACATTTCCAAAAGGTGAAACAACAGCAGGAAAATCTTTTACTGATTTTCTAAAATCTTCACTCAAGGTAAACAATGAAAAATTTTGATCCAACACAGGTTCTATTTCATTTATTCTTTGAGTAGAAGAAGCAATTGTCAAATTATTTTTCAGAATAGTATTTGCGCCAGAAAAGAGCCAAACAGGAATACTGAAACCAATTAATTCATTTACTATTTTTGAGGCGCTATTTTTAAAATTTGGCAACAAATGCAAGATAACCAAGTTATACTTTTTTAAAGGTTTATCAAAATTATCAAGTGTATACGACTCTACTTCATAATTTTGGTTGGCCTCAATTGATTCTTTAATTGCGGCAACATCAGGATGAGGAGCATCAGCTAGAATAAGAACTTTTTGACGAGCATCTAAAACATCAATAAAAACATCCAATTTATTATTTACAACACTCATTTCATCTGGAACAGCTGAAAGTGTTAGTGTATATTTTTGCAATCCAACTTCTTTTGCTTCTAACAAAACAGGAACGGTTAATGTATACGTATCCGAATTAACTGTTACCACTTGAGAAAATAAAATATTGCCCGACTTACTTATAGTAAGTGTCGTAGTTTTTCCTTTTAATCGTTTTGCATTTATTACTACTTGTAAAGGAAATTTATTCCCTAAATATGCTAAACGATTGTGCTCTACTTTTAATAAAACAATATCTTTTTTAATGGTTGTATCGCCTAAAGCAATTGTATAAATGTTATTAGTAAATTTTGACGATGCATATACTGGATTAAATCCTCTGTTGTATAAACCATCTGAGGCAAGAATAATCGCTCCAACATTTCTATTGGCATAACGAGTTTCTAACTCACTAAAAAGCAAAGAAAAATCGGTCTGTTTTTCATTGAAATGAAGCGAATCAAGTACATTAAACTCTTTAATATTATCGGCAAAAGAATATGATTTTACATCATATTTTCCTTTCAATTTTTCAAGCAAAGTATTTACTTTTTCTTTGTATTGTTTTTTATAAAACAATGAATCTGATCCTGCAATTATTGATTCCGAATTGTCTTGAGCAAAAATAATTATCGGTTTTTCTACCTCTCTAAATGTGGTTTTTAATAATGGGTTTAATAATAAAAAACAGAGTATGGTAACTACAAAAAAACGAAGCATTGCCATACCACGAATAATCCAGGCATTTAGGTCCGCAAATTTTTTATCATTACGATAAAGGACAAACGCATAAAGCACTCCTGCGAAAAGGCAGAAAAAAGAAAACCAAATAGGATATTCTGTTAGTATATTCATTCTATTTTTACCGTAACGCAGAAATTAAGTATCCTCCTAAAAAAATGGAGGAGTTATAAATAAAATGAAGCTGATTAGGTAAGCATTCCTCCACAAACATGAAGTGTTTGCCCTGTAACATATGCGCTCATATCAGAAGCTAAAAACACAGTCGCATTCGCAATATCTTCAACTGTTCCGCCTCGTTTTAATGGAATTGATTCTCTCCATCCTTCCACTACTTTTGGATCTAAAACATCTGTCATTTCTGTTTCTATAAACCCAGGAGCAATTGCATTTGAACGGATGTTTCGAGAACCTAACTCTAAGGCAACCGATTTTGTAAATCCAATAATTCCAGCTTTAGAAGCAGCATAATTGGATTGCCCGGCATTTCCTTTTACACCAACAACAGAACTCATATTAATGATAGAACCTTTGCGTTGTTTTAACATTGGTTTTTGAACAGCCTTTGTTAAGTTAAACACTGATTTTAAATTTGCATTCATTACTTCATCCCACTGCTGCTCTGTCATTCTCATTAATAATGTATCGCGAGTAATACCTGCATTATTTACTAATACATCTACTGTTCCAAAATCTGCAACAACAGCGTTTACTAATTCTTCTGCTGCTTTAAAATCAGCCGCATCAGAACGATATCCTTTTGCTTTAACACCATACGCCTCTAACTCTTTAGCAAGCGCCTCTCCTTTTTCAACAGAGGACAAATAAGTGAATGCTACACTTGCTCCTTGCTCAGCAAATTTTAATGCTATACCACGACCAATACCTCTTGAGGCACCTGTAATTAAAGCTACTTTTCCTTCTAATAGTTTCATAAATGCGTTTATAAATTATATAAACAAAGATAAAAGAAAAAAAGAAGTGCAACACCATCAAAATTAAATTGCTGATTTTCAGCATTGTATTTATTTTTTGCATTTTTTAACAGTATGACTATTATATATCAATAGTATTACTATTACTTTTGCAATCAAAACAATCTAAATGAAAAACCTTTTAGCAACTATTAAAATAGGAATAAACGAAAACCTATTTGTAAAAGATCCTACCTCAAGTGATTTAGGTAAAAAAATCATTCATCATTCAACACTTATGATTGAAGAAATCGGATTTGAAGCTTTTACATTTAGAAAATTAGGTCAAAAAATTGATTCACCTGAAGCATCAATCTATCGATATTTTGAAAGCAAAAACCAATTGCTAGCATACTTAATATCTTGGTATTGGGGTTGGATGGAATATCGACTAGTTTTTGAAACCGCCAATATTGCTTCGGCCGAAAAAAGATTAGAAAAAAGCATTGCTATT